>JAPKYU010000455.1 GCA_026394175.1 Acidobacteriota bacterium
ACCTGAAGTCGCTGCCGCCGCCCAAGCTGCAAATGGCCGCCGACTTTATCCAGCGGCTCAAGGGCATCAGCCAGGAAGAGCGGCAGGCTATCCTCGCCCGCACAGCCGGAAGCCTCTCGCGGGAAACGGCCGACGAAATGGAGAAGGCCATCGAGGAAGGCTGCGAAAAGATCGATGAAGACGGCTGGTAATGTCCTCCTGGACACGAACGTCGTAGTTGCGCACTTCCGGAAGGACCCGGATTTGACTGCGCGTCTCGCCGAAGTTGCGGCTTTGTACCTGCCATGGGTCGTGCTGGGCGAACTTCACTTTGGGGCGCAAAGAGCTCAACAGCGGGAGGAAGCACTCACCCAGATTCATGACTTTCTCCGCATCGCCGCGCTTCTGCTGCCCGACGCGATCACCGCCGAGTACTACGGCCGAGTCAAAGCCAAGCTCGTTCAGATTGGCAGGCCCATCCCAGACAACGACATCTGGATCGCGGCCTTGGCGCGCCAGTACGAATTGCCACTGGCAACCCGAGACCGACACTCCGCGCTGGTTCCGCAACTAAACGTGCTCGCCTGGTAGGGCGGTCGAATCGCTGATGGCCGTTTCCTTCGCTGCTGCCTGAGAAGGCCCCTGCAAGCCGCTGCCCGTTGCCGGCGGGACCCATGGCAAGCCGGGGCAGGCGCTGGCGGCACAACCCGGCGTCAGACCTTGTCCGGAAGCAGGTATGGCTTGCGGTAGGCGCGAGTCAGGTACTTGTTGGCCTCTTCGTCGCCCACGAACCGCTCGGTTTTCGGGTCGAAGGTGAGCTTCCTGCCCGCGCGGCAAGAAATGTTGGCCAGGTGGCAGAGCGCCGCCGACATGTGGCCTTCCTCGATGTCGCAGTAAAGGTTCTCTACCTTCCTGGAGCGCATGCACTCAATGAAATTTGCGAAGTGGCTGATTTCTTTCTCGCCGGCCTCCAGCGGTGGTCCGGGAGTGAACGAAGCCCTGGGGAAGCTGACGTTGGTGACCCGCTCGTTGACGCCGGCGGCGGAGACCTCCTGGGCGCGCTCCCGCAGCTTGAACTCGCCCAGCATCGCCTTCCAGCCCTCGGCCGACGTCAGATAGCCGCGCGTGGCATAGAAAGTGTTCCAGGCCTCGCTGGCGGGCGCGTACAGGTTGCTGAGCTCGAAGTCGATGGCCGTACCGTCGGCGTATTCGAACGTCGCCGTCTGCGTGTTCGGCGTTTCCTGGTCCGAATCCCAGACGTACAGCCCGCCCGAGCAGTGCACCTTCACCGGGTGCACGCGCTTGTTCAGGCCCCACCGGGCAACATCCACGTTGTGGACGCCGGAATTGCCGAAATCGCTCGTGGAAGTGTCCCAGAAGAAGTGCCAGCCGTAATGGAAGCGGTTCAGGTTGAATGGCCGGGAGGGAGCCGGCCCCAGGAACAGGTCCCAGTGGACGCCCTTGGGGATTTCCGAATCCTGGGCGTGTCCGATGCCGCCCCGGTACTTGACGATGTCAACCTTGGCCTTGTACACGTTTCCGAGTTTGCCGCCGTGCAGCAGCCGGATGGCGCCGCGGACCTTGGGGTCGCAACGCATGTTCTGCCCGGCCTGCACCACGCGCTTGTACTTGCGCGCTGCTTCCACCATCTTCCGCCCTTCGACCAGAGTGAACGAGACCGGCTTCTCCACGTACACGTCTTTGCCCGCCTGGCAGGCCCAGATGCTCATCAGGCCATGCCAATGGTCGGGGGTGGCGATGGAGACCGCGTCGATTTCCTTGTTGTCCAGCAGCTTGCGGAAATCGGGCTCGGTTGCTGGCTTGTAGCCGCCCACCCGCTCGACCTCGGCGACGGCGGCCGGGAACAGTCGT
>JAPKYU010000629.1 GCA_026394175.1 Acidobacteriota bacterium
GCGCCTCGCGGGGCGGTTGGCTGTTGGTGCTTGCGCTTCGTCGCTTTCATACTAGTCTGACTAGTTGATTATACCGCAGAAGGCCAAAGCGATCAACGCCCGCCCTGCTGCGAGAACACCAAGGCAGGAAGCTCCCGCGCCTTCGTGATCTACTGCAGCGCCGCGCCTTTCTTTTCCGCGCGGGGGGCGGCGTTCTTCACGTACTTGTCGAACCAAGCCATCATCTCGTAGAGCGTGTGCTCGATGGACTCGCGCGCCGTGTAGCCGTGCGCCTCGTGCGGTAGCGTTACCAGCCGCACCGTGCCGCCGTTGCCGCGGATGGCCTGGTACATGCGGTCGGACTGGATGGGGTGAGTGCCGGTATTGTCGTCGGCCTCGCCGTGGATCAGCAGGATGGGGTCCTTGATCTTGTCGGCGTACATGAACGGGGACATCTTCAGATACGTATCGGGGGCTTCCCAAAGCGCGCGCCGCTCACTCTGGAAGCCAAAGGGCGTGAGGGTGCGGTTGTAGGCGCCGCTGCGGGCGATGCCGGCCCGGAAGAGTTTCGAGTGGGCCAGCAGGTTGGCGGTCATGAAGGCTCCGTAGCTGTGTCCGCCGACACCCACCCGCTCCGGATCGCCCACACCCATCTCGGAGGCCTTCTGGATGGCGGCCCGGGCGCCGCCCACGACCTGCTCCAGGTAGGTGTCGTTCATGGTCTTGAGATCGCCGATCACCGGCAGCGTGGCGCCGTCCAGGATGGCGTAGCCCTCGAACAGGAAGAACAGGTGCGACATGCCGGATATCGAGGTGAAGCGCTGCCGGGAGCCGACGATCTGGCCGGCCGTGTCCGGGTCGTTGTATTCCAGCGGATAGGCCCACATGACGGTCGGCAGCCGCGTGCCGGGCTTATAGTCGGGCGGCAGGTACAGGGTGAACGAAAGCTGTACGCCGTCATCGCGCTTGTACTTCACCAGCTCTTTCTTGATGCCGCGCAACTGCGGCGCGGGATCGGGGAAGCGGGTGATGGGCTTGGGGTCGCCGCTGCCGCCCCGAATGTGGTAGTTGGGCGGCAGGATGGGTGATTCGCGCCGGGTGATGACCCGCGATGCCTCGTCGTTCAGCAGCGCGATCACCGACTCGTAGCTGTCCGCGTCGCAGCGGAACAGCCGCTCCGGCTTCGCGGTCTTCAGGTTGAAGCGATCGAGGAAGGGGCGGTCGCCTTCCGGAGAGGAGCCCTGGCCTTCCAGGTAAATGAAGTCGCCCTTTTGCAGCAGCACGCGCTGGCCGGTGGGCAAGGTGCGCGTCAGGGGGCTGCCGGGGTTCCTGTAGCGGTCGCGGGAGTCCAGGCTCCACAGCAGCTTGGGCGTCTCGGCCGGGTTATCCACGTTGATCAGGAAGGAGCGGGTCCAGCGTTTCTCGCGTTCGTAGTCGCGGACGATGGCGATGCCGCTTTTCTCGCCCCACTCGATGGCGCCGCCGCGCCCTCCGCCGCCACGTCCTCCGCCGAAGCCGCCCATCAGCCGGTGCTCGGTCTTGACCACCTCAACAGGTGCGCCGCTGAACGGGGCCTTCAGCATCAAGACGTGGTCGCGGTGCGGGACCTTGTTCTTCGGGTCGCCGCCGTCCAGCGCCTCCACCCACGCCAGCGTGGCCGGTTCCGTGGGACGCCAGCCGTAACTGCGTGGCCCGGTGGGAACGCCGTCCTCCGGAACGTTGTCGGCCAGCGGCAGGCTGGCCACTTTGTGAACCGTCTTGCCGGCGCGGTCCCAGACTTCGACTTCCTTGGGGAAACTCGAGACAGTGTAGAGGTAGGAAAAGGGCCTGTGGATGCGGGCCGTCAGCAGCAATTTGCCGTCGGGCGAGGGCACCGCCGCCTGATAGATGCCCGGCTTGCCGATGGGAGTCGCGGCGCCGGTCGCTGT
>JAPKYU010000164.1 GCA_026394175.1 Acidobacteriota bacterium
CATCGGGGAGCTTCGCCGGCTGGCCGCGACTTCCTTCCGCGCCTCCTTCCAAGGCCGCCGGCGGGAGTCGCCATTTTCGGTTGTCAGTCGTCAGCCTTCCACTGAAAACTGAGAACTGACCACGGAGAACTGAGTGATATACTTTCGCCCAATCTGGCAGGAGGTTTTGCGACTATGAAACGCTTTTCGGTGCTTTTCTGCGTAGTGGCGGCGGTTGTGTTGTGGGCGGCGGCTGCGTCCGGTCAGACCGGGGCCGGCAATTGGAAGTGCGTGGCAAAAGTGGAGGGGCGGCCGAACATGGAGTTCCGGCTGCAACTGGAACAGGACGGCAAGGAGGTGACCGGCACCGCCGGCCGGCCCGACGGCAGCGCCCCCATCCGGCGGGGCTCATTTGAGGACGGCAAGCTGAAGCTTCTGATCGATGCCGACGGCGGGACGTACGATCTGCAGGCCACTGTTTCCGGCAACAAGCTGACCGGAACGCTGACCCACACCAACGGAGACAAGGCGGCCTGGGAAGCGACCCGGGAAGACGCAGCAGGCGGCGCCTCGGCATCCTCCATTGAGGGCGCCTGGAAGTCCGATCAGTACACGCTGGAGTTCAAGCGGGATGGCGGCAGTTTGACCGGCAAGCTGGTAGTGCCGGACGGCCAGGCCATCCCCCTGACCAAGGCCAGTTTCGTCAATGGCGTGGTTCGATTCGAGGTCGGCTCGCCGGACGGCAACTACGAGGCCGAGGCCAAGCTGGACGGCGACAAGCTGGTAGGTACCTTCAAGACGCCCGCCGGCGCCACGCGAAACTGGGAAGCACAGCGCCTCTAGGCGCCCGACAGTTGTCGGGGCGGCCCTTGCGGCCGGGGGCATCCCGCTGGTAAAATGTTAACCTGGGTTAAAATTTGAAGGGGGAGGGTTCCGGAAATCCATGGCTGCCCGCAGCGCGGAAACCGCCCTCATGATGCCCAGCGCGCCCCAGCGGCGCTTCGAGCGGCGCGATGCGTGGTGGTATTTCGGGCCGGCGTTTGTGGCCAGCGTCGCCTACGTGGATCCCGGCAATTTCGCGACCAATATCGAGGGCGGCGCGCGCTTCGGCTACAGCCTGCTTTGGGTGTTGCTGTGGAGCAATGCCATGGCGGTGCTCATCCAGTTTCTTTCGGCGAAGCTGGGGATCGCGACGGGCCGGACGCTGCCGCAGCTCTGCCGGGCTCTGTACCCCCGCCCGGTCAACATCGGTCTGTGGGTGGCCGCCGAACTCGCCGCCCTGGCCACGGACCTGGCCGAGTTCCTGGGGGCGGCGCTCGGCTTCTATCTGCTGTTCGGCATCCCGCTGCTGCCCGCCGCGCTGCTGACCGCGGTGGCCGTCTTCCTGATCCTGGCCATGGAAACCTACGGGTTTCGCCGCCTGGAGCAATCGATCATGGTCTTCCTGGTGATTATCGGGGCGGCCTACGGCGTGGAAGTGCTCCTGGTCAAGCCATACTGGCCGGCGATTTGGCGGGGAGTCCTGGTTCCGACACTCACCTCGGACAGCGTGTATGTGGCGGTGGGGATGCTGGGGGCCACGGTGATGCCGCACGTCATCTACCTGCACTCGGCCCTGGTCTTGCACCGGCACACGGGCGACCCCGAACATGAGCGCCGCCACCAACGGCTGGAGCTGATCGATTGCCTGGTGGCCATGAACGGCGCCTGGCTGGTCAACTCGGCGATGGTGGTTCTGGCGGCGGCCGCGTTTTTCCAGGCCGGCAGCCCGGTCCACAGCATCGAAGATGCCCATCGCACCCTGTCCCCGCTGGTGGGGCGCGCTTCCAGCCTGCTGTTCGGCATCGCCCTGCTGGCCTCCGGCCTCTCCTCCTCCACGGTGGGCACCTTGGCCGGGCAGGTGGTCGTGGAAGGATTCCTGAACATCCGCATCAGCGTCTTCCTCCGCCGCTTCGTGACCATGCTGCCGGCCTTGTTCGTGATTGCCGTCGGCCTGGACGCCATGCGCGTGTTGGTGCTCAGCCAGGTGGCGCTCAGCTTCGCCTTGCCGTTCGCGCTGATCCCCCTGGTGCTGCTGACCCGCCGGCGCGATGTAATGGGAGAGCACGCCAATCTCCGGCGCACCAACTGGCTGGCCTACGCCGCGGTGGCCGTGATCCTGGCCATGAATGCCCTGTTGCTTTACAAGACCATCGGTGGCACGTTCTGAGGGTCCAGGCCGCAGATGGCGCAGAGGGACGTGTAATCGCCGGATCGGGAATCTCATCTGCGAAATCTGCGGATGGGCCGGACAGACTATTCCCGGTCGCCCTGGCGGAACATTTCCAGACTCCACTCGTCGTCCTGGGGGGAGTGCTTGAGGATATAAATGTTGGAGTCGTCGGCGCGGACCTTGAAATAGGCATGGTCCGGCCCCAGCCAGGAGTCAATCTGTTCCTTGACTTCGAAGGTGTGGCCGTGCAGCGTGAAACGGGTAGGACGCTGATCGGCCTTGTGCCCCGAGTAGCTCTGCACCTTCAGCTTCATAACCGGCCCTGATTCCACCTTAATAGCACCGCGCGGAAACACACAACCGCCCCCGGCCGGTTGTCAGGGCGCCATGGCGGCTGCCTGCAGGACAACTTCGGCGGGCACCAGCATGTCCTCCACGGCGCCGCCGGCTTCCAGCGTGCGCCTCAGCCACGAGGCCGCGATGGCGGCCGCCTCGGCGTCGGCCAACTCGGCGCCGGCGCGCTGGGCAAGTTGGGCGAAGGCCGCGTGAGGCAGCGCCACGGTGACCCGCGTTCCGTTGACCAGGAAACGGGCGTCGATGGTGTCACTGTGCCGCAGCGAAATCGCCGTTTGCAGATACACGAGATGGCAGTGATACTCGGTACCGTCGGCCTGCGAAGTACAGGTGAATTGCTCGTAGTCCATAGTATGTCGTAGCCGCGGAAACCGGTGGCCGGCCCCGCGTTGTGATTCGTCGAACGATTCATGATATAGTACGGCACAATGCTGGTACACCACGGTTGCAGTCGGACCGCGCCACGGGCCGGGGGCTGGGCGGGAAAGCGGGTTCCGTGACCGAGGACCAAGCGAAGGCGGTGGCTGTGGGGGCGCCGGGGGCCGCCTCGGAAAGTTCTGCTCCCGAGGGCAGGAGCCTGTCGGAGAAAGCCCCGAGCGCTCTCCGATCTCTGGCTGAAGCTGCCGACCTGGATCTTTTTGCCGCCAAACTCACGCGGCTGCTGCTGGAGCGGTTCGGCGCGGACCTGGCCGAGATCTGGTTGCTGAACGCGCAGGGGGCGTTGTCGCGGCAGGGGGCCGGGGCGCGCAGCGGCGAACCGCCGCCGCCCGATCCGCTGCTGGGCAGCCGCTATCACCACACCACGGAAGCCGTGGTTGGCCCCCTGGGGGCCACCGGCCAGCCCTTCGCCGCCTGGTCGCTGGCCAACCATGTCGAGCACCTGCTGCTCCATCCCGTGGCCGTTGACGGGCGCGCGGCGGGCGTGCTGGCCGTTTACTCCAGCCGCCCCATGGCCGCCGACGCTCTCTCCTGGACGCAGCTTTACGCCTCGTTGCTGGCCGTCAAACTGGAAGACGCCCGGCTGCTCGGGGAAAGCCGCAAGACCATCGCCCAGCTCCAGTTGGTTCTGGAAGCCAGCCAGGTGCTCAACTCCACGCTGGATCTGGCCGAACTGCTGGACTTGATCCTGAATCTGGCCTGCACGGAGATCAGCGCGGAGCGGGGCAGCGTATTCCTGGTCGATGCCGACAAGCGGGAAATCTGGACCATTCTGGCCCACGGCCTGGAACAGCAGGAGATCCGGCTGGCCTTCGGCCAGGGCGTCGCCGGCCACGTGGCCGAGACCGGGCGGACGCTGACGGTGGAAGACGCTTACAGTTGCCCGTTCTTCGATCGCAGCTTCGACGAGAGATTCAACTACCGCACCCGCAGCCTGCTGTGCACGCCCATCCGCAACCGCACCGGCGAAACCGTCGGCATCCTGCAATTGCTGAACAAGCGCGAGGGGTCCTTCACATCCCAGGACGAGGAGCTGCTCAACGCGCTCTCCATCCACATGGCGCTGGCGCTGGAGAACGCGCGCCTGCACCGCGAGTTGCTGGGAAAGCAGCGGCTGGAGCGCGATCTGCAACTGGCGCGCACCATCCAGCGCAGCCTGCTGCCGGACGCCCCCCCCGTCATCCCCGGCTACGACATCGCGGTGCTCAACGAGCCCTGCTTCGAGGTGGGCGGCGACTATTACGACTTCCTTTCCCTGGGCGCCGATACCCTTCTGGTGGTGGTCGCGGACGTGGAGGGCAAGGGCGTCAGCTCGGCCATGATCATGTCCAACCTGCAGGCCACGCTCCGGGCCCTGGTCACCCACCTGCACTCCCTCGAAGTGATCACCTTGTCGCTCAACGAAATGATCCTGGAGGACACCCATTCCGAGAAATTCCTGAGCATCTTCCTGGGACTTATGGACACGCGCCGTCGCAGCATGCACTACATCAACGCCGGGCACATCCCGCCGATCCTGGTCCGGGCCGACGGCTCGGTGCTGACCCTGACGGAAGGCGGCATGGTCATCGGCCTGTTCAGCGCCGTCGAATACCGCCGCGGTTCGGAAAAACTGCTGCCGGGCGACGTCATGTTGCTCTGCACCGACGGCATCATCGAAGCCTGCAACGCCGAGCACGAGGAGTTCGGCACCGAGCGGCTGGCCGACCTGGTGCAGGCCCACCGCCAACTCAGCGCCCAGGAACTGGTGCAGCGGATTGCCCAGGCGGTGGCCGATTTCTCGCGTGCCGGTACCCACGTCGACGACAAGGTCCTCATGGTGGTCAAAGTCCTGGAAGACCTCGACCCGAAAGTGTAGGTGGCCTGCCGGGGGTACAATTAGCAAAGAACCAGGCTCCAGCCCCTGGGCTGGGCGTTAGACCTTTTGTACCGTTACTCCGCGTACGGGCGGGCTATTGCTTTGGCCTTCGGCCGGGCTATGATAACGGTCCCAGAGCGCCCTCGGTGCTTTTATTCTTCCATCGAGGGGGAGGGTCATGGAACGACGCCGAGCCAACCGCTACTCACTGCGCATGAGAGCCAACATCCACGCGCTGGGCGCCAGTGCGATCATGCAGCCGATCGAAACCTGGACGCGCGACGTGAGCGCCAAAGGGTTGTTTCTGGACATGGCTGAGCCGTTCGCGGTGGGCACGCGCATCAAGATTGTGCTGGAGCTGCCCGCGGAAGTGGTCGGCAACCCGGTGCTGCTTCATTGCGTCTCCCGGGTGGTCCGGATTGTTGAGAAGGAGGACGGCACGCTGGGCGTCGGCGCCGTCATCGAAAGTTACGAGTTCGTTCATCCCGGGAACGCGTAGCCCATTCACTTGCCCTTGGGCCGCGCCGCCAGCAGTTTTCTGACCGCCCCCTCGATTGTCTGCGGTTCCGTTTCGCCGATGAATTTGGCGGCCAGGCGGCCGTCCGGCCGGTAGAGGAACAGGGCCGGCAAAGCGCCGCTCCAGGCAGGCTCCACGGAGTTGATGAAGGCGGTGTCGTCGCGGGCCTTCTTGTAATAGGCGGGAAACGGGGCGCGGTGCAGACGCAGGAATTGCGCGGCGCGTCCGAGTTGCTCCTCGTCGTCGGCGGAAATGGTGATCAGGCGGAAACCGGCCGGCGCGTATTGGCCGGCAATCCGTACCAGGGCCGGCATCTCCTGGCGGCATGGTTCACACCACGTGGCCCAGAAATCCACCAGGACCACCTGGCCGCGGTGCCTGTCCAGCAGCTTCCGATAGCCGGCCTCATCCACCGGCTGCAACCCGCCGGCCGCCGGAACGTGGGCCGGGCAAGCCAGCAACAGCGCTATCGCCAGCCCGCCCCCCCAGCGGAGCGCCGGCGCTCGAAGCCGGCCCCGGCCTGTTTGGCTGCGAACGCTCACTTGCTGACGCGCTTGATGGTGCAGCCGAAGGCCTTGGTTTCCGCCGCCGGCACCGGCTTGTTCTCCAGCAGGGCGGTCAGCGCGTTGCGCAGATCGGGCGAGGTGATTTTGGTGCCCGGCTGGTTGTCATCGATGCGGCCGTGATACCGCAGCGTCCAGCCGGCATCGAACACGTAGACTTCCGGCGTCACCGAGGCGCCGAAGATGTCGGCGACCACGTTCTTTTCATCCTTGTACATCGGGAAGCCGAACCCGTTCTTGGCCGCGTGCTCCCCCACTTCGGACGCCGATTCCTGCCGATTGGAGTTGATGGCCAGGAATCTCACCCCCTGGGCCTGGTATTCCCGGTCGATGGCCGCCATGCGCTCGTTGTAGGCGTTGGAAACCGGGCACTGCGTGGCAATGAACATCACCACCCGCAGCTTGCTGCCCTGGCCCACGTCGTACAGCGGCGAGGATTGCCCCTTCAGGTCGCGCAAGGCGACGTTCTCGGCCTGGCCGCCAAGCTTGAATTTCGGCTCGGGCGGGGCCTGGGAGAAGGTCGAAGCCGCAAGGCCCAGGAACAGAAGCACTGCGACACACAGTCTCGAACGATTCATGCTTGCACCTCCGAATGCTTTGATTCTAGCACCGGAACGCCGATGCGGAGTTCAGTCCATGCAGCGGCGCTCGCCGTCCGGCGCCGCGGTTTCCTGCGCGGCTGGGGGCGGCGCCGATTCCCGCCGAGACCCGGCGGTTCGGTAACGGGTGCGTCAGGTGGGGACACCGAAACGCGGCAGGACCCACTGGGTGAGCACCACCCACGCGGCAACCAAAACAACGAACCAGACAAAATCGCCCATGAAGTTCGAAAGCCTCGCTCTCAATCCGGCCCCTGGAATAAAGATGCATTCCGCCCGTTCAGGTTGCAAATATTTGCGCCCAGTCGCCCGGCTGCCGGGGCCGGATTTTTCACCGCGCGGCAGCCGCCTTCTGCGACAATCGAGGCAGGAAGGGGGAAGTATCCGCAGGCCAACATCACGCAGGTCGCAGGGGGCCCGGCCGGCGCTGGGCGAGGCCGCCGAGGACTGCCTGAAGGCCATCCACCAATCGGCGACGGGCGGCGAGCCGGTGGCGCCCGGCGCTCTGGCGGCCGTGCTGCGGGTCACACCGGCGGCGGTCACCAAGATGCTCCGCCGCCTCTCCGCGCTGCGCCTGGTCGATCACCCGCGCTATCGGGGCGCGCGCCTGACCCCGGCCGGGCGGCGCGTGGCCGCCGAAATCCTCCGCCATCACCGCCTGCTCGAGCTGTATCTCAGCCAGGCGCTCGGCTATCCGCTGGACCGCGTGCACGCCGAAGCCGAGGTGCTGGAACACGCCATCTCCGAGGATTTCGAGGAGCGCATCGACCGCCTCTTGGGCCACCCCACCCTCGATCCCCACGGCCACCCCATCCCGCCCCGCGAAGGCAGGAAAAGCCACAAACGCCGCCGATGACCTGGGGAGGGGAATGGGACGCAGATACGCGCAGATCGGAAACAACGAAACAAGAACGGGACACAGATAGACGCAGGTAAACACAGATCAAGAGAACCTGTGTTCATCTGTGTCTATCTGTGTCCCCTTCCCACGGTTCGATCTGCGTTAATCTGCGTTTATCTGCGTCCCATTTTGTTATTTGCCGTTGAGCGAGGCGCCGGTGATGACCACGCGGAAGCCGACCTTGTCGCTGGCCTCCTCCGGCTTCTGTTTGTGGCGCCGGGTGATCATCAGTTCCTCGTCGCCGTTGTCCCAGCTTCCGCCCCGCAACACCCGCTCCCTGCCGGCGGCGGGTCCGGGCGGGTTCTTGCGCGCCGCCGTCTTGTAGCCGTTCTCGCCGTAGTAGTCGGAGACCCACTCCCAGACGTTGCCGCTCACGTTATAGAGGCCGTACCCGTTCGCGGGGTACGTTTCCCGGGCCACCGTCTTGATCCCGGCGTCATTGCCCTTGAAGCGGGCCTTGGTCCTGGGGTTGTCGCTGCCCCAGGGATACTTCAGCCCTTCCTTGCCGCCCAGCGCCCCGTATTCCCACTCGGATTCGGTGGGCAGCCGCACGGCTGCGCCCGTCTTCTGGCTCAGCCACTTGCAGAATGCCAGGGCGTCGTCATAGGCGACGCTGACCACCGGCAGTTCGGGATGCGACACCATGTAGTTCTTGGCGAAGTGCGGGTCGGCCGGCCGGCGATACTTGGTCTCATCCAGGAAGCGCTGGTACTGAAGGTTGGTGACCTCACCCTTGCCCATGCGGAAGGCGTCCAGCTCCACCCGGTGGCGGGGCTTCTCATCGCCTTTCGACTCGCTGCCCATCATGAAAGCCCCGGCCGGGATGGGGGTGGTTTCGGCGAAGGCAATCCACTTGAGCTGCTCGGTGCGCGTCTTGGCCTCGGCCGAATGCGGCCCGGCCGCGTACTTGGCCAGGTACGCGCCCCAGCTTTCCGGAGTGTCGCCGTTGTGGGCCGTCAGGTAGGTGTCGTTTTCCTCCTTGCGGGCCCGCTCTTCCTCCAGGCGCTTCATCACCTCGGCGCGCTTGTTCATGGCCTCGGCCAGGAAACGCCCTTCCGGGTAGTTCTTTATGTACTGTTCCCAGTCGGCCAGGGCGCTGCTGAGCCGCGCGGCCGCGATCATGGTGTTCTCTTTTTCCATGGCCAGCTTTTTCAGCTTCTCCAGGTTGCCCTCGGCGATGGCGGCAAACTGGCCGCGCGGGAACTCTTTCATGAATCTCTCCCAGCCGGCCTCGCTGCTTTTCGACTCGGCCAGGCGGTAGGCGGCCAGCTCCAGCTCGCGCTGCTGCTTGAGGTCCGCGGCGCGGCGCTGGGCCTCGGCTATGTACATGCCGGTGGGGAATTGCGTAACGTAGTTCTCCCAGGTCTTCTCGCTGACGCTCTGCTTGGCCATGTTATAGGCGGCCATGTCGGCCTTTTTGATCTCCAGGTCCTGGATCTTGGCCCTGGCGGCCGGCGCGAGCTGGCCGCCGGGGAACTGCTGCAGGAAGCGCGCCCAGCCCTCGAGCGAGTTGATCGCCTGGGAGATGTTGAAAGCCTCCAGCTCGGGCCCGGAAGCGGCGGCGGCCGCGCCGGCCGGCGCCATCTGGCCGCGGGTGGGATCGACGGCGGCCGGCAGCGCCGGCGCCTGCAGAGCCGCGGTTTGCACCGGCGTCGCCGCGCCTCCCTGCACCGCCGTCTCGCGCACCTTCCGGAAGTAGGCCACCGGAAGCGTCCGGTCGCCCAGGTCGCGATACAGCCTGCGCAGCTCGGGGTTGCCGTCGCGCTGGCTGAAGACCCTGTCGGCCTCGCCCATCTCGTCCACCGTGATGGCGCCCTCGGCGTACAGCTTCTTCAAGTTCGACAGCACTGCGCCGGCGGCCTTCCCAGGATTCATGGTGACCGGGAAGCCGTGCTCCAGGCGCTCGGCCATCAGCACCGGGGTCTGCTTGTTGCCGGCGTCGGCCGCCGTCTTCTGCACCTTTTCGTTGAGGTAGTTCCAGATCTCGTCGATTTCGACCACGCCGTTGGAGTTGCTGTCCGCTTTGCCGGACATGCCATCCAGCAGGTGGTAGGTGAAGGCCCCGTGCCCAGCCACCTCGACGGATTTCTGCTGGCCGGTGGAAGCCGTGATGGCCACCACGCCCTCTCCCTTGAATTCTTCGAAAACGCCGCTGGGGACCAGGGCGCGGTACTTTTTGGCGGTGGCTTCGCTGTAGCAGGAATCGATCAGCGTCAGTTTGCGCCGCGCGGGCAGGGCGCTGATGGCGGACGAGATTTCCTTGTTGCTGAGCGCCGAGGAATCGAGCTCTTCCACGTCGGCGTCGTAGGTGACCCAGTAGGCCTCGCTGGCGTTGCCCAGCGCGCCGTGGCCGGAGTAGAAGATGATCACGCTGTCTTCCGCTTTCACCCGGTTGCCCAGCCAGGTTTTCATGGCGCTGATCACGTTCTTGCGGGTGGCCTGGTCGTCCACCAGCAGCCTCACGTTCTCCGGCTTGTACCCGCCGATGTCGGGATCCAGCAGCAGCTTCTGGAGAGCGATGGCGTCGGCGGCCGCGAAGTTCAGGTTGATGGTCGGGTTGGCGTACTTGCTGATGCCCACCAGCAGCGCGTAGCGCTCGCGCACCCCCGCGTTCTTCTCCAGCGCCTCCTGCACCTTCTCTTCCACCACGAAGCCCCGCTGCTTCTGCGCGAACAGGGCTGACCCCATCAGCACTATGACGATGAGTGTGCAACACACCTTCCAGCGCATGGCCACCTCCTGGGAAAGTTCTCAGTTTTCAGTCATCAGTTTTCAGTCCGCCCGACTGACAACTGACAACTGATCGCCCGTCACTGTTTCTTGGTCAAATACGGATTGATCCGATACCGGCCGTCGCCGATTTTCTTGATCATCCGCGGATCTTTCCACCACCCGGTCTTAAAAAACAGGTTGTCGCGCCAGTCCCAGGGCGGGTTGACACCACCCCCGAACCGCCCCACCTGATGGTATTCGCCCCACAGGGTCCGCTCGCCGCCGCGAGTGCCGGAGGCGGGTCCCGACCCGATATACACCAGATTGTACTTCTGTTTGGCAGCCACGTCGGCAAAGCGGTCGGTCAATGGATATTTCTGCTTGTCGATGGGCGCCGTCGTCCAAGTATCGTCCGGAAAGTACGTGGCGTAAAGGATGTAGTGCGAGGGCTTGATCTTGTGCGGCCCGTACTGGCCGTGGCCGCGGGATTCGACATAGATCTCCTGGTGCTCCTTGGGAGCGGGCTCGCCGTCGCGGCCCGCCTCCATCCCCAGGCTGCCCTCCACCGGGCGTCCGTCGTCGCCGTCGAACAGGTCGCGCGACTCGGCGTTGGGGTTCACCAGCACGCCGATGTTGGCCTCGGCCTCGTCATCCAGGCTGCGGACCACGCCCACGTCGTCATGGGCCAGGGTGAAGGCGGCCACCATCTTCTCCGCCTGCCGGTCCACCACCACCGTCGTTCCCTCCAGGTCACCGGTATGACCGAACAGCGGCTTCCAGTCCTGGGCATGGAAGGCCACGTAGTGGAAGAAATAGTGGGTCGGAGAAGCAATGACGGCCCAGTAGACCACCGGCCGCAGGTCGAGCTGGTAGGTGGCGCCCGCTTCGCTGTCCTCGACGCGGAAAACCCCCGGCATCTCCTTTATTTGGCTTACCTTGCGGCCGGGTTGCGGCGTAAGCAGAGCGTTGAGTGACTGGTTTCGAGCCCGCTTGTTTTCATCCTGGAACTTCGGCGGCTCGGGCCAGTTCGGCCCTTGTTGCGTCTGGTCGAAGTCGTAGCGCACGAAGAAGTCGCGCCAGGGCTTGAAATTGTCATCGAACTCGCCGCTCACGTCCTGCCAGAATACAGGCGAGAACCGTTCCGCCAGTTTTTCCAGCTTGGCAAACAGTTTCGGCCGGGCCTGAGGCAGGTTGGCTTGCTCCTCAGGGGTCAGGTTGGAGTCGTCGAGGCCGGGGTCCGAGCCGGCGGGCGCTGGCGGCTGCGGCACTGTAGCCGCGGCGGCCCCGGCAGCAGCGGCCGCAGCGGCGCCCGCTGGCGCGGCCGGTGTCGGCGCCGCGGCCGCAGCCGCTTCGGCTCCCTTTGGCAGAATCTGCACCACCACTTTCTGGCTGGCCCACTCCGCCGCCGCGTCGCCGCCCGCGCGCGACCCGCCCTGCAGGCCGTTCAAAACATCCCGCAGCCCCTTGCTCTGCGGATCGCTGATGGCATCGAAATTGGTGGGCAACTGCAGCTTGTCGGCCTCCGTCCAGGGCGCGGTGGTGACCACGGCCAGGATCGTGCTCCGGCCCAATGGCTTGGTGGCCTTGAACTGATAGCGGTCGCTGGTGTCGGGCACCTGCCGGGCCACGCCCGCGCGGATGCGGTTGTCCGGGCTGAAGCGGTTGGGCAACAACTGGGTCACCTTCTGCGCGGCATCCACGTCGAACAGGTACAGGTAGCCGTCGCGGGCGCTTTCCACCGCGACTTCCAGCAGCTCGCCTTCTTCGAAGTGATACTTGTTGGTGGCCACCTGCAGGTCGAAGGCCCCGCCGGCCTGCACGGCGGCGATTTCCGTCGAGGCGGGCGGATTCAGGAACTGGGCCAGGGTCAGCCTGCCCAGGCCCTCGCGGGCCGCAATCGAAGGCGTCTGGGTGGCGAAGCCGTGCTCGAGCATGTCTTTGCGCGATCGCTGGAACAGCGAATCCAGCGAGGCGTTCTGCTGCCAATCCGGCCCCAGGTCGTGGACGGACCGCAGCAGGCCGGCGGTGAACGCGCCGTGCCGTTTGCCGTCATATTCCCCCAGGTCCGAAGCGGCCTGGACGGGCGAGGCGGCAGCCAGGAACACCACCTGCCCGCTGACGTCCATGGCCTCCTGGGGGCGCTTCAGGCTGCGGGTTTTCGGCGTGGCCGGCAGCGCGTAATTCTCGTATAGGGCCCGCGTCTCGGACTCGCCCGGCAGCGCCCGGGTGGCGGTCCCGGAATGGCAACTGTCGAACACCACCAGCATGCGTCGGCCGATCATCTTCGAGAGCGCCTGGGCGATCTCGTCGTCCACCACCATGGTGGGGTTGGGCTCCAGCGCGCGCTCGCGCGGCCAGGGCACGGCGTCGTAGGGAACCAGCACCTCGTCGAACTGGTCATCCGGGTCCGTCAGGCGCTCGTCGCCATCTACATCCTTCTGCACCCAGCCGTGGCCGCTGTAGTACCAGAACACAACGTCGCCGGGCTTGGTCTGCTCGGCCAGTTTGTGGAGCGCCGCCAGGATATTAGCTTTGGTCGCCTGCTCGTTCAGCAGCACCCGCACGTTGGCTTCGGGGAACTTGAGGTCTTCGATCACCAGGCGCTTGATCTGCAGGATGTCGTTGACCGCGCCCTTCAGCGGGCGGGCATGCGGATAGTCATCGATCCCGATCAGCAGCGCGTAGTTGTCGGCCACCGCCGACCCGGCGGTCAAACAAGCCAACGCTATCGCCAATAGCATCGAAGGAAGGAATCCCGGAAAAGAAACACGACCCTCGCCCGAGCTCGCCCATCGGGGCATATCCATAGCCTCCGCGATTGTGGGGGGAAACCTCGTGACCCGTATTTAACCCCGGCGGGGAGCCGGTGTCAACCTGCCGTTAGTACCGGGGGTGTAGTACTGGCTGGAGTGGAGGCTGGAGACTGGACGCTGTGCTTGCTGCCTTCTGCCTACTGCTTTCTGCCTTCTGCCTGCCTCCCGCCTCCTGTTGACTGCCCGGTGGCCTTCCTCTACGATGCTTCGCGAGAGGGCGGCAAATGAGGCGGCGTGACTTCCTGAGATTGGGGCTTTACGGCGGTGCGGCGGCAACCGGCCTTCCGCGGTGGGCGGCCGCACAGCCAAAGAAGCGCTACGCCAGCGACGTGGTGGCGCTGGGCAATACCGGCATCAAGCTCTCGCGCCTGGCCATGGGAACGGGGACGAACGGTGTCGGAAAAAGCTCGAACCAGACCCGAAAGCTGGGGCTCGATGGGCTGGCCGACCTGTTCTGGTACGGCTACGACCAGGGCCTGCGCTTCTGGGATTCGGCCGACCAGTACGGCAGCCACCCGCACCTGAAGAAAGCGCTCACCAAGGTCCCGCGGGATAAGGTCGTAATCCTCACCAAGACACGCGCGGCCACCGCCCAGGAGTTGCGGGCCGATGTGGATCGTTTCCGGCAGGAAATCGGCACCGATTACCTGGACATCGTCCTGCTGCACGCCATGACCCGGGCGAATTGGCCGGAACTGCGAAAGGGCGCCATGGAAGCGCTGGCCGAGGCCCGGCAGAAAGGCCTGGTGCGCGCCCACGGCTGTTCGTTCCATTCGCTGGAGGCGCTGAGGACCGGCGCCGCTACGCCCTGGCTCCAGGTGGCGCTGATTCGCCTGAACCCCGTTGAGGCGCACATGGATGCCGACCCGCGGACCGTCATCAACGTGGCCGCCGAAATGAAGGCGGCGCGTAAGGGCATCATAGGGATGAAGATCCTGGGGCAGGGCGATCTGCGCAACCGCGTCGATGAGGCCCTGGCCTTCGCCCTCCGCCAGCATTGCCTGGATTGCTTTACCATCGGCGTCGAGAGCCGCGATGAGCTGGCCGACCTGATCCGCCGCATCCCCGAAGCCAGCGCCCGGGGATGATACTTTTCACCACCAAGACACGAAGACACCAAGTTGATCACTTGGTGTCTTTGTGGCTTGGTGGTTGTATCATGCGGGCATGGAGGAGCTGCACAGACGACAATTCCTGAGATCGCTGGGCGGCGGCATGGCCGTTCTGGTCACCACCGGCGACCTGGCGGCACAGGAGGCGCGGCGCGGCGGGCGGGGCGGGCGCGAACAGCCGCGCGATATCGCCGGATGGCTGCACATCGCCGAAGACGGCACCGTCACCGTCTACGCCGGCAAGGCCGAAATGGGGCAGAACCCGCGCACCTCGCTGGCCCAGGCCGCCGCCGAAGAACTGAAGGCGCCGTTTGAATCCATCCGGATGATGGTCGGCGACACCGATTTGACGCCTTTCGACCAGGGCACCTCCGGCAGCCGCACCACTCCCCTGCTGATGCCTGTGATCCGGCGCGCGGCGGCCACCGCTCGCGAAATGCTGCTGGACCTGGCGGCCGAGCGGTGGAAGGCGGACCGCGCCACCCTGGTCGCCGAGGCCGGCAGGGTCCGCGACTCAAAGACCGGGCAGTCGCTCTCCTTCGGCCAACTGACCAAGGGACAGGAACTGCTCCGCGAGGTCAGCGCGGGGGCGGCGCTGACGCCGCCCACGCAGTGGCAGGTTTCCGGAAAACCGATCCGGAAAATCACCGGGGCCGACTTGGTCACCGGAAAACACA
>JAPKYU010000100.1 GCA_026394175.1 Acidobacteriota bacterium
AAGCGCAACGCGCGTTCCTTCTCCAGCGCCTTGCTGATGATGCGCTCCATGTCCGTGGACACAGCGGGGTTGACGCTGGAGGCCGATGCCGGCGCGCGGTTCAGAATGGAGTCGAACAGAAGGGCGGCGCTGGTGCCGCCGGCCGCCTGCCGGCCGGTGGCCATCTCGTAAAGGACTGCGCCGAAGCTGAACAGGTCGGTGCGGGCGTCCAGTTTCTCGCCCCGCGCCTGCTCCGGCGACATGTAGGCCATGGTGCCCACCGTGGTGCCCAGCTTGGTCAGGACGTCGCCGGTGAGCGTGACGGAAGCGCCTCCCGCAAGCAGTCCCTCCCGCGGCAGCAGCTTGGCCAACCCGAAGTCCAACACCTTGACCTGGCCGCTGTCGGTCACGAAGATGTTCTCCGGCTTGATGTCGCGATGGATGATGGCGCGGCCGTGCGCCGCTTCCAGGGCCCTGGCCACCTGTGTGGCTACCTCCGACAGCTTGGTGGCGGACAGCGGCTTGCCGCCGATGGTGTCCTTCAGCGTCCGGCCTTCCAGATACTCCATGGCGATGAAGGGGCGGCCGTCGGCTTCATCGATGTCGTAAATGGTGCAGATATTGGGGTGGTTCAGCGCCGAAGCGGCGCGCGCCTCCCGCCGGAATCGTTCCAGCGCGTTCTTGTCGCGGGTCAGTTCTTCGGGGAGAAACTTGAGGGCCACCAGGCGGCCCAGGCGGCGGTCTTCGGCCTTGTAGACGACACCCATGCCCCCGCCCCCGATTCGTCCCAGGACGAGATAATGCGAGATGGTCTGACCAACGATGCCGCGCACCTCCCGACTTGCGCCACAGATGTTAGGCGCTGGCCGCCCTCAAGTCAACCTGCCTGTGGGCGGTGGTGACTTCACAGTCACATTCCTGCCGCGTTTTAGAATAAACTACTGGCCGCGGCGGACGGCTCTGTTGCCGCAACTTCACATTCGGGGGAGAACGCGATGAGCGAACATTCCACTGACAAGCTGGGCCGGCGGGACTTTTTGGGGGCGGCGGCCACGGCCGGCCTCCTGATCCTCAAGCCGGAGCTGGTACGCGGCACGGCGGCCAATTCCGACGTGCGGCTGGGCCTGCTGGGTTGCGGCGGCCGGGGCATGGCCGACGTTACCTCCCTGATCAGCAACGGCCCGGCGCGCGTCGTGGCGTTGGCCGACATGTTCGACGACCAGTTGCAGGCCGCCAGGAAGCGCCTGGACAAGCTCGCCGAATCCAAGGGGCGCGCCGGCATCAATGCCTCCCTGATGTTTCGCGGGCCCAAGGCGTTCCAGCAGATTGCCGGATGTCCGGAAGTGGACGCTATCGTGGTGGCCACTCCGCCGTACTACCATCCCGAGCATTTCGAGGCGGCGGTGGCCGGCGGCAAGCATGTCTACCTGGAGAAGCCGGTGGCCGTCGATGTGCGCGGCTGCCAACGCGTGGTACGCGCCGGCAAGAAGGCCGAAGGGCGCGTCAGCGTCGATGTCGGCTTCCAGATCCGCAACGCTCCTCCCTTCGTGGAGATGGTGCGGCGCATCCACGCCGGCGCGCTGGGCCAGATCGGCTGCGGCCAGGCTTACTACTACGCGGGCCTCATCCAGCGCCCCGACTGGGCCAACGTCTCGGCGGTCGAGCGCCGGCTGCGCAACTGGGCCTACGACCGGGTGCTGTCCGGCGACATCCTGGTCGAGCAGGGCATCCACGTCGTCGATATCTGCAACTGGGTGCTGAAGGCCCACCCGCTGAAGGCCATCGGCGCCGGCGGCCGCAACATCCGCTCCGATCACGGCGACAACTGGGACCATTACAACGTCACCTACTTCTATCCCAACAACGTCCACGTCAGCTTTACGTCCACCCAGTTCATCAAGGGCTGGTTCGACGTTTGCGAGCGGTTCTTCGGGAGCAAGGGCACTTCGGAATCGCACTACGAAGGCGGCGTGAAGATTCTGGGCGACGAGCCCTGGGACGCCTTTCCCAACCCCGCCGCGTCTCAAGGCTCGGGCTTTTCGGCCACCGGGACCTTTACCGGGGCCTTGAAAGACGCCGACCCGGAAAAGCACAAAGCATTCATCGCCAGCATCACCGGCGACCAGTTGCACAACCAGGCCGAGCAGGGCGCTGACTCGGCGCTCTCGGCGATCCTGGGGCGAACCGCGGCCGAAACGGGAAGGGAAGTGAGCTGGGACGCGCTGCTCAAATCCGACGCTGCCGTGGACGCG
>JAPKYU010000116.1 GCA_026394175.1 Acidobacteriota bacterium
GGCGCCCAACGTAAAGACCACCAGCCGGACCCACCGCTTGCCGCTAAGGACGCGGCGGGCGGAAAGTCGCTGGGTGGCGGTAGCCGTGGCGACCGGGCACCACGCCGGAAGGCTTCCAGGGAACAGCAAGCGAACAACCCAACGGGCCCAACCCGCTGCTTGCCGCCCCAAACCCGTTCTTTCGCTATTGGCGCGCATGGTGACACTCTGAGGGTTTTTTAATCACTTCCCCCTCCAAACTCCTAACTGTTGGTTTTTCAAGTGCTTGCAGCCGGCAGCTTACTGCGAGGCAACAGCCTGGCGGATACTTTCTTCCCATTTGGTCTCTTGCCCGCGAACTGCCTTGGCGCCCACCCGCGGCATCTTCATGCTCAACAGACTATGCTTGTCGCTTCCAGGTTACAATACTACAAAAGTTTTTTTTGTTAGTACCAATGGTACCTGCCTCTCAAAACTTTCGGTTCATTGAGAACGGCGCCCGGCGGCTGTGGGCTGTAGGCTGTGGGCTGTAGGCTGTCGGCTGTAGGCACAGGCGCTCTGCCTTCCGCCTTCTGCCTTCCGCCTTCTGCCTTCCGCCTTCCGCCTGCTGCCTTCTGCCTTCCGCCTTCCGTCTTCCTCGCGGAAGTCCCACGCACAACTCGAAATGAAGTAATCTACGCGGTCAGGGGGAAGGAGCATGCTCATGCCCAAGCGTTTTGGATTGGGATTCACCCTTGCCGTCGCGTGGCTCGCAGCCTTTTTGTGCGCGGCGCGCGCCTGCGATACCTGGGTGGCGTTGCGGAACGCCACTGCCGACCATTCCGTGCTGCTGGCCAAGAACAGCGACCGCCCGCCCATGGAAGCCCAGCCGCTGGTGCAAATCGCGCGCAGCAGGCACGCGCCCGGTGAAATAGTGAAATGCACGTACATCGCGATCCCACAGGTCGCGGAAACTTATGCGCACATCGGCTCCAAGATCTGGTGGGCCTTTGGCTACGAGCACGGCATGAACGAGCACGGCGTGGCCATCGGCAACGAAGCGGTGTGGTCCAAGGAGCCGTACCAATGGGGCGACGGGCTGCTGGGCATGGACCTGCTGCGCCTGGGCCTGGAGCGCGGCAAGACGGCTTATGAAGCCATGCACGTGATCATCGCGCTGCTCGAGAAATACGGCCAGAGCGGCGACTGTGAGCGGCCGGGCGAATGGGGCAAGGCCAACTATCACAACAGCTTTCTGATCGCCGACCCCAAAGAGGCCTGGGTGCTCGAAACCGCCGGCCGCTACTGGGTGGCCAGGCGAATCACCGAGGGCGTGTACTCCATATCCAATATCTATACCATCGAGAAGCAATGGGACGAGGCGCACCCCAGGCTGGTCGAGCACGCCATCGAAAAGGGCTGGGCCAAATCCGCGCAAACCTTCAACTTCGCCCGCGATTATGGCGACTACTGGAGAAGCGGATCCAAGGATGCCGGGGCCATGCAGATTCGGCGCAACATGACCCTGGCCTGCCTGCGCAAAGACTCGGCGCAGGTCACTCCCGCCGGCATGATGAAGATCAGCCGGAGCCATCTGGAGGGGACGCTGGCCGAGCCGCGCTGGGGCGGGTCCGAAAGCTTCTGGGCCACGCCGTGCATGCACGACTCCGCGCGTTCCGGCTACCACAGCGCGGCATCCATGGTGGCGCACCTGCGGGCCGAGGCCCCGGCGCTGCTGCGCCAGGTGTACTGGGCCAGCTTCTCGAATCCCTGCAGCAACCTCTTCAAGCCGTTTTATCTGCACGGCCCCAGGGTTCCCGCGGCTTACGCCGAGGGCAGCAGCACCTATTCCGGCGATTCGCCGTGGTGGCTGGCCAATCGCCTGAAGCTGCTGTGCGACCTGAACTACGGCACCCTGGCGCCGGCCATCCGCAAGGTATTCGACGCCACCGAAGGCGACGAGTTCGAACGCCAGAAGCGGCTGGAAGCCGAAGCGCGAAAGCTGATCGAAGCGGGCAAAGAGGCGGAGGCCGTCAAGCTGCTCCAGCGGTTCATCGACGAAAACTGCGCCCGCGCGGAGAAAGAATACCGGACGCTGAACCAGACGCTGCCGGCCAGGCTGGAAAAAGCCGGCATCGAGTATTTGTTCACCGACTACGTTCGGGGGTGGACCTCGAAGCACGGCGTGCCGCTGCCGCTTCGCTGACGGAAGCGCGACCGCAAGTACATTTCGCACCGCTTCCGGGTGCGGGTATCCCGCAGAGCGGGATGCGGGCGCCGCGGAGCGGCGCTGAGCATGATAGCCGGGGGTAAGGGCCGGCGGTCTTCCGGCCCGAACCCCCGGATAAAAGCCAGAAAACAACGCGCCGCGACAGCGGCGCGAGAACGCTCCGCGGCCCTGCCGGGCCGCGGAAAAAACGCTAACGCCGCTTCCGGGGGTTGCGGGCCGCAGAAACGGCGGCCCTCACCCCCGGCTATGATTCTCGGCGCTGCTCCGCGGCGCCAAATGTAAAAACCCCAACGGCGGTCTTCAGTCGGCACCGGCAAGAAGTGGCGATCCCGCCCGGCGGGGTCGCCGCTGCACGCAGCGCCGACGGCCGGGCCTCTGGTGTTGGGATCAGAACCCGGCGTCGTCGCGCGGGCCCGCAAACTCCTGCTCGGAGCCGGCAAGACACAGGCGGAGCATCTGCCGGATCCCGCGGTTCTGAGTCAGCCGGATGCTGCGGTCGAAGTACCGGACCACCCCGGGAACGTTACCGTTCCACACCTGGGACAGCGGGACAATGGCTCCGGAGTACAGCCGGCAGTACATGCGGTCGGTCCAGTGCTCCCGGCCGGGCAACTCAGGGTAGTCGCCCATGACGTCGCAGAGGGTTCTGAAGATCCGGACGCGGCGCGGCTCGCGATAGTGGTTCAGAAAGACGATTTCACTCGAGCCGGCCCGCACTTCGGACACGAACTCGGGAAAGCTCGCCGCGCGGGTGAGATTCAAGATCGAGTTCGGCTCGCATCCGTGACGGTCGCCTCCGGAAACCAGGAGATGATCGCAGGCCCGCGCCAGGTCGATGACGGCCTGGTTCTCCGGCCATGGCCGCAGCCCGTTCAACTCCAGCGCATGAAGGCAGCCGCCGCAGTCCTGCAGGAATTCGGAAAGCAGGGCGCGGTGCTGATGGGCGCCGACCTCGCCCTGGTCCCACAGCGGATGGTTCAGGACCATCAGGACGTCCGGGCAACGGCTCAGGGAGGCCAGCAGTTCCTGGCGCAAACCGGGCGCGGGCTCCCTGGTGTATCGAGCCAGTTCCGCGACCATGGAACGGGCCTCGCTTGGCGGGAGGTTGTGCACACCGACGTGAAAGAAGGTCGGGCCTACCGGCACGGTCCATTCGATGGAGACGGGCGCGCCGCGGGTTCCGTCCGCGGCGTGCAGGTGGCTGGCGGCCTCGATATTGTCATGATCGCTGAGCGACACCAGCGCCGCCAGGCCCAGAGTCTCCTCGATATGCCGTCGCTCCAGGTCGTAGGCTTTAGGCCCGGGCAGCGGCGGCGTCCAGTGGCCGCGCGTATAGTCCAGGACCCGCCTGTGTCTCTCCAGGTACTTTCTGGCCAGCCTGCGCATTTCCCAGGCCAGGATGGGCACCCGCGCGCAATACCGGGGGATGAAGCCGAAACTCTCCCGGGAGTGCATGGTATGGCTGTGGAGGGAGACGGCGGTCCGGAACTGCCTGTGCGCGGCCTGATCTCGCCACAGGAACCGGACGTGGGTGCGCTTCATGCCCTCCTCCTGCCCGGCACGGTGGGCCGGAGCGCGGGGTGCAGCCGGGCGCTCGCGGCACACGCCAGAAGGCTGACCCCCAGGCCCGCCAACCCGTCCACGGCGTAATGATACCGGCCGTAGACGGTGGCGATGGCCACCGCCGTGGCCAGCGCGCCCAGAACCCAACCCACCGGCTTCCTTTCCGGAAGGGCCAATAGCATGGCGAAGGCCGCCGAAAAACCTGCCGTCACATGGCCGCTGGGGAAAACGCTGGCGCGAATGTCGTAATGGTCCAGAAGCCAAAGATTCAGGGAACGGAACACGGTGGAGAAGGCCGGCAGGTCTTCCCCGGCGAAAACCAACCTGGGCCCGACCGACGGGAAGTGCGGCAGCAGCATGTAAGTTGTCAGTGTGCCCAGCAGCAAGGTGAAGAGGAAGCGATCGACCCGCGCGCGCCGCCCAAGAATGTAAAGAATGCCGATGGAAACCGGCGGGATGGCATACACCAGCGAATAGCAGAGTTCGAGAAGGAACGGCAGAACCGATCCGCAGCTTTCGATCACCGCCCTTCCTCCCCATCCGTTCAGGAGCAGCCGGTCGAGATGGATCCAGGTGTGTTCCCATCCGTGGCGCTGAGCGGGCGGCGGGAACCAGTCCACGGCCCAGTATGCGACCAGGACCAGGGGAGCGGGCAGCCAGTCGCGCACGATGCTGAAGAACCTGGAGCCGGTCCGAGCCTCGGCGCGGGCCAGCAGCAAGACCAGCGCTGCCCCCGCCAACGTCAGGCCGCCCCGCCAAACCAGGGCGCTCGCTCGCGCCCCCCAAAGAGCGGAGAAGATGGAGGCATAGACGAAGTAGCCGAGCAGCAGCCACTCGCTGGACCGCAGAGACCCGGCCCTGCATTGCCGGTCAGGCGTGCCGGCCGGCGCCTGGTGCGCCGGCAGCCTCGCCTGCCAGCTCTGATCGCTCAGAATCAATGTCTGCGGTGACGCGGTTTTCGCGGCCACGCTGGTGGCATCCTTCTTATACGGTGATGCACCGCCGATGCCGGCGAGCGTTTCCCCGGACATGCCGGGGCATGGGGTTCACGGAGCCGTTACCCGGGGGTCGCTTTCGTCCTGCTGGCCGCACCAAGTATACGTTGATCGCCTGTTTTTGAACCATGGCATTTTCAGGGATGCCGGCGCACCGGCGACATGAGCGGAGGTCGAGCCTCGGCATCGCCGGAATGACTCGGAGCATCGCTAACCAGGCGGCCAACACACCAGCGTCCCTGCTAAAGGGCGGATCGGGTCTCGTTGCCAGGCACGACGGAATTCATTGAGGAACTCGCGGAGGACGGCGACAACCTTCTTCGGCATGTTGACGTCAAGCAGCCACATGCGGAGCGTCGAGGATTTCCGAAGCGGCGCGCATGATTTCGGGAAGGGCTTCGTGGGGAAACGAACCGTATATTTCCTCAATCTGTTCCACGGTCATGCCTT
>JAPKYU010000019.1 GCA_026394175.1 Acidobacteriota bacterium
CGGGCGAAAAGATGATTGAGTTCGCCGAGCATGCGTAGAGGTATGGGCCGATGTAGGGGCGTTGCTTGCTGCGCCCTGTCGGCCGGGCCAGGAGGGGCGCAGCAAGCAGCGCCCCGACCCAGGAGGCTGGATGGGAATCAAGAAGTACAGACCGACGACCTCGACGCTGCGGTTTCAGACCGTACTGACCCGGGATGAGATCACCGCCGAGCGGCCGCTGAAGCGGCTGACCCGGCCGTTGAAGAAGACCGGCGGGCGGAACAACCGCGGCGAGATCACGATGTGGTTCCGGGGTGGCGGCCACAAGCGCAAACTTCGGGAAGTCGATTTCCGGAGAGACAAGCTCGGCGTGCCGGCCACGGTAGCCTCGATCGAGTACGACCCCAACCGCTCGGCCCGCATCGCCCTGCTCCACTATCGCGACGGGGAGAAGCGCTACATCCTGCAGCCGGTGGGGCTGACTGTGGGCCAGACGGTGATGAGCGGGCCATCGGCCGACATCCTGGTGGGCAACGCGCTGCCACTGCGCAACATCCCGCCCGGCACCACCGTGCACAATGTCGAGTTGCGCCCGGGCAAGGGAGCGCAGCTCGCGCGCAGCGCTGGGACGGCTGCCCATCTGGTTTCCAGAGAGGGCGAGTGGGCGCTGCTGAAGCTGCCCTCCGGCGAGACGCGCCGGGTTCCGGTCGATTGCATGGCCACCATCGGCCAGGTGGGCAACCTGGATCACGAGAACGTTTCGGTCGGCAAAGCGGGGCGTTCCCGCTGGGTGGGCAGGCGTCCGCACAACCGCGGCGTGTCGATGAACCCCGTGGACCACCCGCACGGCGGCGGCGAAGGCAAGACCAGCGGCGGCCGCCACCCGGTCACCCCCTGGGGCCAGCCGACCCGCGGCTACAAGACGCGCAACAACCGGGCGACCGATCGCTTCATCGTCCAGCGGAGGAAGTAACAGGATATGTCGCGTTCACTGAAGAAAGGGCCATTTGTGGATGGCCACCTGTTGAAGAAGATCGAGGAGATGAACCGGCGCAACGAGAAGAAAGTGGTGCGCACCTGGTCGCGCCGCTCGACGGTCCTGCCCGAGTTCGTCGGGCACACCATCGCCGTGCACCAGGGCAAGAAGTTCATCCCCGTCTACGTGACCGAGAACATGGTGGGACACAAGCTGGGCGAGTTCTCGCCGACCCGCGCTTTCCGCGGCCACTCGGTCAAGGTGGCGGAGAAATCGTCGGCGCCGGCAAGAGCGTAGGGGCGTCCTTCCAGCCGCCCCTCGGACAGGGGGTGGGCGCCGGACGGAGGGACTGCAACCAGGCCCGGCAGAGGGAAACGATGGAAGTCAAGGCTGAAGCGAAATACGTACGGTGCTCGCCGCAGAAAGCGCGCTTGGTGGTGGACATGATCCGTGGCAGGCGGGCGGGCGAAGCGATCAGCATCCTGCAGCTAACCAAGAAGCGGGTGGCGCAGCAGATCGAGAAAGTGCTGCGCTCGGCGATCGCCAACGCCGAAGACCGCCAGGAGGACCTGGACGTGGACACGCTCTACGTTTCGCGCGCCTTTGTGAACGAGGGCCCGCGGACCAAGAGGATCCGCCCGGCGCCGATGGGGCGGGCGCACCGCTACCAGCGCCGCATGGCGCACGTGGTGATTCACGTCGCGGGGAAGGAAGAGGAGCAATAGCATGGGGCAGAAAGTTCACCCGTACGGATTCCGGCTGCGGTTCAACAAGAGCTGGCGGTCGCGCTGGTTCGCCAAGCATGACTACGCGCGGCTGCTGCACGAGGATCTGCAGCTCAGGGACATGCTGAAGGACCGGCTGAAGGCCGCCGGCGTCAGTTCCATCGAAGTGGACCGGCCCGGAAACAAGCTGCGCATCACCATCCGCACGGCGCGGCCGGGCATCATCATCGGCCGCAAGGGCGCGGAGATCGAAAAACTGAAGCAGGAAGTGCAGAAGCGCACCCAGCGGGACGTGTACATCGACATCCAGGAGGTCTACAAGCCGGAACTCGACGCGCAACTGGTGACCGAGTCGATCGCGCTGCAACTGGAGAAGCGCGTGGCCTTCCGCCGGGCGATGCGCAAGGCCGTGGACTCGGCGCTGCGCTTCGGCTGCAAGGGAATCAAGGTGCGGGTGTCGGGGCGGTTGAACGGCGCCGATATCGCGCGAAGCGAGTGGTACCTGCAGGGGCAGTTGCCGCTGCACACGCTACGGGCCGACATTGATTACGGCTTTTCCGAGGCGCGCACCACTTACGGTATGATCGGCGTCAAGACCTGGATCTACAAGGGCGAAATCCTGGAAGCCAAAGGGCGGAAGCCGATGCTTGGAGCACGGCCCGAGGGTGGACCGGGTGAGCGGGCCGAGCGCCCGCCACGCCCGCCGCGCGGGCCGCGCGAAGCCAGGTCCGCCGGCTGATACGCGCCGCCGGCGCGGGAGACGAAGACCGAGGGTTCGATCATGTTAATGCCCAAGAAGGTGAAGTACCGCAAGCAGCAGCGCGGCCGGATGCGCGGCAAGGCGTGGCGCGGCGGCGACCTGTCATTCGGTGATTTCGGGCTGAAAGCGATGGAGCCGGCCTGGATCACCGACCGCCAGATCGAGGCCTCCCGCGTGGCCATGACGCGGTTCATCAAGCGCGGCGGTAAGATCTGGGTCCGCGTATTCCCCGATAAGCCGACCACCAAGAAGCCGGCGGAGACCCGCATGGGCAAGGGCAAGGGCGCGCCGGACCACTGGGTGGCCGTGGTCCGGCCCGGCAAGATCCTGTTCGAGATGGAAGGAGTGCCGGAGCAAGTGGCGCGCGAGGCGATGTTGTTGGCCGCGCACAAGCTGCCCATCCAGACCAAATTCGTGGTGCGGCCCGGCGTGGTCGCCCAGGTGCTGGCGGAGGCCACTCGATGAGGGCGCGGAAATTTCACGAATTGTCGCAGGACGAGTTACGCGCGCAGGAGCGTGAGATGGCGGAGCAGTTGTGGCGCCTGCGCTTTCAGGCGGCCACCGGCCAGGGTGAGGGACTCCGCAAGCTTCGCGTGCTGAAGAAAGACGTGGCGCGCATCAAGACACTGCTTCGCCAGCGGGAATTGGCGGCGCAACGCACCTAGCGGCCGCTGCGCGCGAAAGTTGGAGGACCATCGGCGGCGGCCGGAGGCCGCTGGGGTATCGAGTTTGAACATGGCAGAAGAAACTGAGCAACAGGCGAGAGCCGGGGCTGCGGGGCAGGCGGCCAAAGCCGCGAATGTGCGGCGTTCGGAGAAAGTAGGCCGCGTGGTCAGCACCGGAATGCAGAAGACGATCGTGGTGGAGGTGACCCGGCGTGTGCGCCATCGCCTGTACCGGCGGGTCGTCCAACGCCGCAAGAAGTTTTACGCCCACGACGAGAAGGGGCAGTGCAAGGTGGGCGACATGGTCCGCATCGTCGAGACGCGGCCGCGCAGCCGGCTGAAGCGCTGGCGGCTGGCCGAGGTCGTCCGCCAATCGGTGGACGCCGGCCTGGTGCAGCCGGCCGACGTTCCCCTCGGTATTCCCGAGGCCCCACAACCGGATACGGGAGCACAGTCATGATCGGGATGAGAACGATTCTGCAGGTGGCCGACAATTCCGGGGCGCGGAAGATCGCCTGCATCCTGCCGCTGGGCGGTTCCGTGGGCGCGCGGGCGGGACTGGGCGACATTATCACCGCCTCGGTGAAAGAAGCGGCCCCGGACAGCCAGATCAAGAAGGGGAAGGTGGTGAAAGCGGTCGTGGTGCGCATGCGCAAGGAGCAACGCCGCCGCGACGGCACCTATATCCGCTTTGATGAGAACGCCGCCGTCCTGATCAGCGACGCCCACGAGCCCATCGGCACCCGCGTGTTCGGTCCGGTGGCCAGGGAGTTGCGCGAAAAGAAGTTCGCCAAGATCGTCTCACTCGCGCCGGAGGTGCTCTGATGCCTGCCCTTATCAAGAAGGAAGACACGGTCAGGGTGATCAGCGGGCGCGACAAGGGTAAGACCGGCCGGGTGCTGGAGGTGTTCCCCGACAAGCACCGCGTGCTGGTTGAGCACGTGATGATGTCAAAGAAGCACACGCGGCCCAACCCGGCCAAGCAGATCAAGGGGGGCATCGCCGAGCGCGAGACGCCGGTCGACATGTCCAACGTGATGCTGGTCTGCCCGACCTGCAACGCCCCGCGCCGCATGGGCTTCCGCGAGGAGCGCGACCCGCAGGGGCGCCGCCTCCGCTCGGCGCGCGTGTGCCGGAAGTGCCACAACGTGTTGGAGAAGTAGGGTCCGGCCTGAGCCGGGCCGTGGACGAGGGTTCCGATGCCCAGCAGACTGAGAGAACGTTACCAGAAGCAGATCCTGCCGGCGCTGCAGAAGGAGTTCAGCTACAAGAACAGGATGGCGGTGCCGCGGCTGGAGAAAATCGTGGTCAACATGGGCGTCGGCGAGGCCACCCAGAATGCCAAGCTGATGGACAGCGCGGTCGCCGAACTGACCCAGATCACGGGACAGAAGCCGATCATCACCCGCGCCAAGAAGTCAATCGCGGCCTTCCGGCTTCGCGCCGGCATGCCCATCGGCGCCTGCGTGACCATGCGCGGCGACCGCATGTACGAGTTTTTCGACCGGCTGGTGAACATCGCGCTGGCCCGCGTTCGCGACTTCCGCGGTGTCTCGACCCGCTCGTTTGACGGGCGCGGCGGTTACACGCTGGGGTTGCGCGACCAGTTGATTTTCCCCGAGATCTCCTACGAGAAAGTCGAGAAGGTCAAGGGGATGAACGTCACGGTCGTCACCACGGCGAAAACCGATGCTGAAGCCCGGGCGCTGCTGACGCGACTGGGCATGCCCTTCCGGGGGTAGACCTGAGACCGGAGTCCTGAGACCGGGGTCCCCGGACTCCTGTTGATGTCCGGTTCCTCAGGACTCAAGACCCAGGACAGAGGACTGGAGAATGGCAACCACCGCCAAGATCGCAAAAGACGAGAAGAAGCCGAAATTCGCTGCCCGTCACCGGAACCGCTGCCGGCTATGCGGCCGGCCGCGCGGGTACCTGCGCAAGTTTCAAATGTGCCGGCTGTGTTTCCGCAGCCTGGCGTTGCGGGGCGAGATCCCCGGAGTGGCAAAGTCGAGCTGGTAGCAGACCTGGAGTGTTGAGTACTGAGTGCGGAATGCTGAGGTTGTTTCATTCTCAGCGCCCGGCGCTCAGCGCTGGAAAAGGAATATGAGCGCAATTGATCCCATCTCCGATTTCCTGACGCAGATCCGCAACGGCTTGGGGGCGCGGCACAAGTCCATTGAGGTGCCGGCCTCACGGTTGAAGCTGGAAATTGCCCGGATTCTGAAGGAGGAAGGCTATGTCGCCTCCTACAAACTGGCCGAGGAAGGCGCCCACAGGAAACTGGAAGTCCGCCTGAGGTACGGCAACAACAACGAGCCGATCATTTCCACGATTCAAAGGGTTTCGCGGCCGGGACGCCGCGTGTATGTCGGCCACCAGGACGTGCCGCGGGTCATGGGCGGGCTGGGGATCAACATCCTGACTACGCCGCAGGGCGTGATGACGGGCCGCCAGGCCCGCCAGCAAAAGGTCGGCGGGGAAGTCCTTTGCGAGATCTGGTAACCGGGCCGCCGGGGTAGGCCGGCGGCTCCAGGGACGGTGCTATGTCACGTATTGGTAGGAAGCCGATTCCGATTCCGGAAGGGGTCAAGGTGAACATCCAGGACCGGGCCGTCCTGGTGGAAGGGCCGAAGGGCAAACTGACGACCCTGCTTCCGGAAGGAATCGTCTGTGAACTGAAAGACTCGACGGTGGCGCTGCAGCGGCAGAGCGATTCACAGGCCGCGCTGCACGGGCTGGCCCGCAGCCTGCTGGCCAACGCGGTGACCGGCGTCACCAGCGGTTTTGAAAAAGAGCTCGACATCGTGGGCATCGGGTATCGCGCCGAGAGCAGGGGCCGCATGGTGGTTTTCAACCTCGGCTATTCACATCCCATCGAATTCCCGCTGCCCGAAGGCATCAACGTCACCGTCACCAAGCAGACGCGGCTGGTGGTGAGCGGGATCGACAGGCAGAAGGTGGGCCAGGTGGCCGCCAACATGCGCCGGCTGCGCCCACCCGACCCGTACAAGCAGAAGGGTGTGCGCTACGTGGGCGAGCGGTTGAAGAAGAAGGTCGGCAAG
>JAPKYU010000365.1 GCA_026394175.1 Acidobacteriota bacterium
GGGCGGAGGTGGCCGGGGCGCTGGGCTGCTCGCAGATAACGGTCCGCGCGCATCTTGCCAGCGCGCGCATCAAGCTGCGGCGCATTTTATCGTAGGCTGTAGGCCGTGGGCTGTTGGCACTTGCTACCCACAGCCCACAGCCTAAGGGCCACAGCCTATTCAAGGGGAGCTTGTGATCTGGCACACGTCTGAATCCGACCTGGCGCTGGCGGCCAGCGGCGATCTGGCGGCATGGAGGGACCTGCTGGTCCGCCGCCACCTGCGCGGGTGCGCGGAGTGCCGGCAACTGGCCGGGGAGTACGCGGCGCTGCCGCGCGCCTTGCGCGAGCTGGCCGGCGATGCTCCAGCCACGCCGGCCTGGCTCAGCGAGCGCATCCTGGCCGGGGCGACGGCGGCGCCGGCCTTCGCCGGCGCCGCCCGGGCGCTCCGGCAAAACCCGGCCGTGGCCTTCGCCGCGATGGTCGTCTTGTTTCTGCTGGCGTTGCTGCTGCTGGGGCGCGATTCCTCCTTGCCGCCGCAGAACTATAAGGCCTCCGCCACCGCGGACGCCGTCATCGGGGAGAGCATCGGCCCGCGCGGGCGCGAACGGATGGTGGTGTACGCCGGCACGCCGGCCGGACCCGCGGTTGTCTCGGCCGGTGATTTGCAGGTCGAGATTTCGCAGGTGGATCCGACAACCGGCGCGATCACCATCACGCGCATTCGGATGGGAGATTAAGTGAGGCGAGCAGTGAGCAAAAGCAGTGCAAGGTCCGGAGTCCACATTCCGAAGTACCGTCTGCCTGACTGTGGACTTGGGGCTTGGGACTTTGGGCTGCTTCGGATCTGCGCGGCGCTTTGCATGGTGTTGCTTTTCGTTCCGCCGGGCGCCCCGGCGCAATCGGCCATCGACCCGCGCGCCTTCGTTCAAATCAACCTGCCCGCCGACGGTCCGGTCGAGTTGCTCAACGTCGATTACGGCTCCAGCCGCATCGTGCGCGGCGAGCGCGCCATGACCATGGATCTGGATGTGACGCTGACGCTGCGCAACCGTTCCGCCAAGCCCATCGATGGCCTGGCCATCGCACTGGGCTGGGGGCTGGCGCGCAGCGAGGGGCTCAACGCCGTCTCCGGAATCCGGCTGGAAGCCGGGCAGAACTATGCCCTGCCGGCCAGGATGCACGCGGAAATCGAGACGCCCCCGGCGCGCAGCCGCGCCCGCTTGGCCGATTTGCCGTCCGGCGCCCGGGTGCGCCTGGACGCGGTGCTGTTTGCCGACGGCTCCGGCTACGGTCCCGACCAGATGCGATCGCTGGGAATGCTGCGCATCAATCAGGCCGAATCGGCGCGCGACCGCCGTTTCTTCCTGGCACTGTTCCAAAGCGGCGGATTGCCTCGCCTGCTGCCGGTGCTGGAGAAGTGGGTGAATGAAGCCCACACCATTCCGGGCGCGCAGCGGGCGCTGGCCGGCGGCCCGGCCGAGCGGGCCCGCGAACAGGCCGACGCCGCCGTCTTCCGTGTCGTGCGGCTGCCCGGCGCGCCCCTGGAAATCCTCTCCGGGCGGGCGCGGTTGTCGGAAGGACGCCTGGTGGACCCCATCCTGGAAGTCCGCAACCAGGGCGGCAAGCCGATCACCGACTTTCAAGTCGGCTGGGTGTTGCGCGATCTCTCGGGGACCGAGTTTCGCGCCGCCACCACCACGGCCTCGGCGCGCAGTTCGGCATGGGCCGGCTTGCCGCTGGCGGGGGGGCAAACAATCTCGTGGAGCAACCCCACGGTGCTGGAAGTCGGCCCCAGCGGGAGCCGCGTGCTGGCCGGACGTGTTTACGTGCGCGCCGTGGAATTCGCCGACGGCCAGGTGTGGGTGCCCGATCGCGTGGCGTTGGAGTCCATGAACCTCTCTCGCGTGGCCACCACGTCGCCGGAAACCTTCCGCCTCTTCGGCCTGTATCGAGCGCAGGGCGCTGCCAGTCTGCTGGCCGACTTGCGCCGGTAGTCAAAGGGTCCAAAGTCCAAAGTCGAAGGCCCCAGGCCTCGGGATGACTTTGGACCTTGGACTAAGTAATTGGGTGTGGTTTCCCCGGCTCTTGGGTGAAGGCCCCAGGGGCTCCCGCCGCTCTGCCTCGAAAACCAGCACTCCCAACGAGTTACGGAAGCGCCGTGGACTTCCTCGCTTGGCCTGTCAAGTGCTTACATTCTCGCTGTAGCGGCGGCCTCTTGGGTCCCAGATCTCAGGTCTCAAGTCTCAGGTCCGCTCTCTGCGGCCATGCTTCCGAAAATTGTGTTGCACATTGCGGACCGGGATTTGGCGCAAACGCTGGTGCGCGTGATCGCCGACGACCCCTCGCTGGCCGGCCATCCGGTCTCTTTTAGCGAGCAGGAAAACTGCTTCGATCCTCGCTGGGTCTACGTGATCGATTCGGACGCGCTTTCCTGCCCGCGCCTCAAGCAAGTGATGTGCGCGCAGAATCCGCACGTGGTGCTGATGGTCGAGCCGGGCGACGCCTCCAGCTACAACCGCGCCTGGGAGATGAAAATCCGCAAGGTCGTCGAGCGCTCCTTACCCGCCGACATCGTCCGCCTGGCATTACTGAGTGAAGTGAGGAAAGCGAGGTAGGTGGAAACCAGGCAGTAGGCAGTAAGCAGTAGGCAGTGATTCTGCCCACAGCCTACAGCCCACAGCCCACAGCCTTCAGGCTCTTCCCGCGGCAATACCGTGTTTCTTGATCTTGTAGCGCAGTGTATCGCGCGTGATGCTGAGCAGGCGCGCGGCGTGGGTCTGGTTGCCGTGCGTCTTCTTCAGCGCCTGTTCGATCAGCATCTTCTCGGTTTCCTGCAGCGAGATGCCCTGGTCGGGAATGCTCTGGTGCAGCATCGAGGGGTGCGCGCCGGCCTCCCCGTCGGGTGGCAGCCGCCCGCCGCCGGCGGTGATCGACAGCGGCAGGTACTCGGCGCGAATGTACGCCGAATCTTCCAGGATCATGGCCCGCTCGATGGCGTTGCGCAACTCGCGCACGTTGCCCGGCCAGTGGTATTGCTCCAGCAGGCGGGCGGCCTCCGGCGTCAGTCCCTTGATCGGCCTGCGGAATTTTCGCCCGTAAACCTGAATGAAGAACTCGGCCATGGGCAGGATGTCTTCCCGGTGTTCGCGCAGCGGCAGCATGGTGATGGGGATGATGTTCAGGCGGTAATACAGGTCCTGGCGGAACAGGCCGTCGCGCACCGCATCGGCCAGGCTGCGGTTGGTGGCGGCGATCAGGCGCACGTCCACGGTGATGTCCTTCAGGCCGCCGATGCGCCGGAACGTCTGGTCCTCCAGCACGCGCAGCAGCTTGGCCTGCAGCACCAGCGGCAACTCCCCAATCTCATCCAGGAACAGCGTGCCGCCGTGCGCCAGCTCCAACAGCCCCTTCTTCTGCGCCTTGGCGTCGGTAAACGATCCCTTCTCGTAGCCGAACATCTCCGCCTCCAGCAGCGTCTCGGGGATGGCGGAACAGTTGATGGTCACGAACGGCCGGGCCTGGCGGGAGCTGTGGTAGTGCAGCGTCTTGGCGATCAGGTCCTTGCCCGTACCGCTTTCTCCCTCCACCAGCAGCGTAGTTGCTTCGCTGGCCGCCACCTTGCGCACGAATTCCATCAGGTCGCGCATCTTCTCCGACTCGGCGACAACCTGGATTTCCTTCTGAATGCCCAGCACCTCGGAGACGTCCTTGAAGGTCACCACCACACCTTCCATCCGGCCCTCGGGCGAGGTGAGCACCGAAGTGTTGATGACCGCCAGCAGTTCCTGCCCGCCGGCGGTGTGGATCTTGACCGTGGAGTTGGACCGCGGAGTCTGCGCCGAAAGCGTCACCGCGAAACCGCAGCCCGGGTCGCAGGAATCGCAGCGGAACACGTCCCGGCAGTACCGCCCCAGGATCTCCTCGGCCGAGTACCCTAGCATTTCCAGCGCGGCCCGGTTGGCGTTGGTGATGCGAAAATCGGAGTCGTAAGTCAGGATTCCATCCGACACGCTGTCGAGGATGGCATCGAGCGTGGTTGTCTGGCGCCAGAAGCTCGTCTCCACAGGTGCGTGCGGCAGTTGGCCTGTATTCTCGCGCTGCATGTCTTCAATTGGAATGTCGTATAGGCGTCCCAAGCTGCACCTATCAGTCTGAAAAAAAGTGTTTGGTGTCAGGTTCCAGGGGTCAGGCCGCGCCACTCACGCCGGCCTGCTCTCCCGGCATGGAGCCCTTGGCGCCTGAAATCTGCTTGTCCCACAATGAATTCCCAGCACTGGGTGACTTCCCCCATGATATCAGATTCAGGGGCTGCCGAAGAGTGACAAAAAGAAAAACGGGGTGACAGGCCTAGGGACCTGCCACCCCGGGTATGAAAGGGGTCATTATCTGCCTTCAGAATGGCAACTGCTGTGCCAAAGCCAAGCTATTCATATTTCGGCGATTGCCCGCCCGGCGGGTGCTGAGAAAAACGCACTTGTGGTGTAAACAAACGGTTTTTCCCCCAGAGGCAGACCTGAGACTTGGGTCCTGAGGCCTGGGGCCTGAGACCTTGGTGCTGACACCTGTGGTACCTGCAAAACTCGACTGTCCGCCCTCAGGTCTCAGGTCTCAGGACTCAGGACTGCTTCCAGCGGCCGGGGATGGATGTCGAACAGGAAGAACAGCGGCCTTCCGCCGTGATGCGGTAGGAACGGATCAGGTAGCCGTGCCGTTCGATCAGCACCTGGCCGCAGGTGGGGCAAATGGTGTTCTCCAGGTTTCGAACCCGCCCGGGAAGATTGCCCGCGTACACGTAGCGAAGCCCGGCCTGGCGTCCAAGCTGGGCTGCCCGCGCCAGCGTGGCCGGCGGGGTGCTCTGCGTGTCCTCCATTTTGTAATCGCTATGGAAGGCGGTCACGTGCCAGGGGATATCGGGCGAGATTCCGGCCAGGAATTCGGCGATGCGCGTCAGCTCCTCGTCGGAGTCGTTGAAGCCCGGAACGACCAGCGTGACCACTTCCAGCCAAAAGCCCATCTGGTAGATCAACCGGAGGCTGTCGAGAATGGGCTGCAGGCGCCCGCCCAGTTGCCGGTAGTGGCGGTCGTCGAAGCTCTTGAGATCGACCTTATAGAGGTCCACCCAGGGGCGAAGGTATTCGAGCACACGAGGCGTGGCGTTGCCGTTGGAGACGAATCCGGTGAGCAAGCCGGCGGCGCGCGCCTCTTTGAAAACGGCCACGGCCCATTCGGAGGTAATCAGCGGCTCGTTGTAAGTGCTGACAACCGCTTCGGCCTCCATCTCCACGGCCTCCCGCACCAGTTCCAGCGGCGTGGCGAGGCGGGCCGGAGACACGGCATGCGGATCGCGAAGCGCCTGCGACGTGACCCAGTTCTGGCAGTAGGAGCAGTGCAGGTCGCAACCCAGCATCCCGAAGCTGAACGCCACCGCGCCGGGGCGCACGTGGAAGAAAGGCTTCTTCTCGATGGGGTCGCACTGCGCGCCGGCCACGTAGCCCCAGGGTACCTGCAGCCTGCCGTCCTTGTTGAAGCGCACTTTGCACACGCCCGGCTGGCCTTCGGGAATGGGACAGCAGTGCCCGCAGGCGTAGCAGCGGATGCGGTTGCGCTCGATGGGTTCCCAGAGCTCGGGCGCGCCTTCGCGCACCTGCTGGGCCAGCATTTCAGCCAGGGTGGACATGAGGTGCCAGGGATTGCGGATTGCGGATTGCGGTTTTCGGATTGCGGATTTCAAGCTTGGAATCCGCAAGCCACAATTGCTCGTCAAGGATAATTATAGCGCGCCGCTTCCGGGAATGTCGCGTTTCGGATTGCGGCTTCAGAAGTTCGAAATCCTCAATCCGCAATCCGCAATTGTTCTGCGGCCTACTCAGCGGGCTGTTCGGCAGGCGGTTCCGGGGGCGGAGGGGCCGGGAAAACCAGGTAGCCGGGATTGGGCGGATAGATTCCCGACAGCAGTTCCAGGCGCCGCCGCAGGTAGCGCGAGCCCAGTTGCCGCGGGTTGGGATCGACGTCGATATCGCAGCACAGGCCGTGCAGGTACAGCGTCAGCGTGTCCTGGATGGCCTGCAGAATGTACTCGCGCATCAGCTTGGTGTTGCGGCCGGGCAGGCGCTGCCGGCGCTGCAGCTTCAACTTGAGCTGCAGGCTCAGTTCGTCGGCCTCGCCGCGGGTTCCGCGGTTCAGCTCGTCGAACACCAGCGTGGAGAAGGCCGAGACTTCGTCCTCGCCCAGCGCCTTCGAGTCCAGCCCGGCGGCGGCCTGAAACAGCCAGTAGTGATAGTCGGCGACATCCTGCTGCTCGATGCCGAAGAACAGAAAGATCTCGTCGTGGACGTCGAAGGTGCTGCTGTTCAGCAGGCGCTCGGCGGGCGGCTTCTCGAAGGCCACAGAGTCGGTGCCCTCGTCCTCACCTTTCTCCAGGTAGGGCACCAGGATGATGCGCAGCGGGGGCAGGCGGGCGAGCAGCGACTGGGGGATGGCCTCGGCCGGCTCGCGCAGGAACTGCCGCTGCTGCTCCGCGTCGAGGGAAACGGCCTCGAAGCTGCTGATGGCGCCGGTAATCGCCGTCAGGTGGCGGCGGCATTGCCCGGCGAAAGCCTCGACGGCAATCCGCGTGATGCTGCTGCTCTCCGGGGTATCTGCCATGGCAATTCGCTCCTCCAGATTCTACCATTACCGTGTTAGAATGCGGGCGAGAGGATGACGTAATGAAACACTTTACAAAGATACTTCGCGAACTTACTAAACAACGCGACCGAACGCGGGCTGACGCCGAGCGCCTGGATCGCGCCATTCAAGCTTTGTCAGAAGCCGCAGGCCGAGGTCGGCGACAAGGTCCGCGACGGGGCGCGAAAAAGCGCCACATGTCGGTGGCCGCACGCAAACGAATTGCAGCAGCGCAGCGCGCCAGGTGGGCCAAGGTGCGCGCGGAGAAGGCCAAAGCGCACGCCTAGCCCGGACGATTGGCGAACGGCGCGTAGCCCTTTGGAGTGCGGCCCGCCGCGGCGGGCCGCCGCTTTCATGCGGGGAAGCTTGCTTGCGCGCAAGGGGCAGTGGTTTCACACGCTCCGCCAGAGTGTGAGGACTCCTGTCGCGATCGCGGCAAGCCGCGACCCGCGTGAAGGCGGTGGCCAGCTACCGCACTCCAGAACTCGTTGTCGATAAACACGCTGTCAACAGAGCTACTCGCAGGATTCCCAAGAAGCACGCCGGACTGTGCCGTCCCGCAGGGCGGGACGGCACAGTTGTGAACGTCGAATTTTGCACGTGCCTCAACAGGCTCCTTGCTCACCCGGGTTCTCGTCCCGGCGGCCGAGTCGAGCGAGGGGCCAAGCCTGCCCGGACGATGCGCCGCTTGGTAATCAGGCGCGGCTGTGGCGGTTATCGAACAGGCCCTGGCAACAAAGCCCTCTCACTTACGCGGTTCGGACGCCGGGACGCGAGGAACGAGAAAGTCCTTGCGCGCCTGTCCCACCCTCAGAAACTTGCCCACCAGAACGGGCATCCGCAGTGGAATTACTCATAATGGCGGACCTTACGGAATCCCCTTGGGGCCAGGCAATCGGTGCGGCGAAGCCGTGGTACACTTGTTTGTAGTCGGGCCGTAGCGCAGCCTGGTAGCGCGCCTGCCTTGGGCGCAGGAAGTCCCCGGTTCAAATCCGGGCGGCCCGACCAAATCCGCCGGGACAGCGGCGAGGTGACTTCATGCCAGAGCGTGAGTTGAAGGCCTTCAAGGACTATAGCTGCATCGTGGCCGATCAGGAACTATTAGGGGGGAAGCTCGCGCTACGAGGCACGAGGTTTTCGGTGTCGTTTATCCTTTCCTGCCTGGCGGAAGGCACTGGGAGAAGGTCCATCCTGTAATCCTTTAAGAAAGGAAGTCTTATGCTTTAGACGCAATCAGTCCAAGGGGGAAGCAGAGCTTCCCTTGTCCGCCCCTGCTTTTTTTCCACACATACT
>JAPKYU010000621.1 GCA_026394175.1 Acidobacteriota bacterium
AGATGACCCCGCCCGACGGCGACCACGCCGCCGACAGCTTCACTTGGGACATCTTGGTCAAATGCGGCGACCCGAAGATCGGCGAGGTGGGTGCGCTGTGGAACCCCGCGACATCCAAGGACGGCTGGTTCGCCTGTCCCGACAATGCCGCCGTCGACAATCAGGGGCGGCTGTGGATCGCCACCGATCCCGTCTTCTCCGACCGGCGGCTGACCGCCAGCTTTGGACTGGCCACCTACCCCATCCACGGCGACACTCCCGAGGAGATCATCCGCGCCGGCGACGCCGGCCTGTACCTGGCCAAGCACCGGGGCGGCAACGTGGTGGCGGTCGCCGAGCACTTCCGGCGAATAGGCGTCAGCCTGCGTGGCGGCCATGCCCTCGGCGAGTACCTGGAAAAACTGAGCCGCCGCCTGACCGCCACCGGCCCGGACGTTTTTGAGGACGTGCTCGAGCGGGTGGACAAGGTTCGCCCCTCGCTCGGCGAACACCCGGGGGATCTGGAAGCGGCGGCGGCCGACGGTCTGGCCTTGGTAGCCGAGGGCGTGGACCGCCGCGTCTATGGAAGCTCCGGCCACCAGCATGCGGTGGCCAAGTATGCTGTTCGCATCGCCGCCGCACTGGGGCTGGGCGAGCGCGACCAGGAGGTCATCCGGCAGGCGGCCCGCCTGCGTGACATCGGCATCCTGGCCGTTCCCGCGGGCCTGCTGGAGCGGCCCGGCAAGCTGAGTCCCGCCGAATTCGCGGCCGTCAAGCGGCACGCCGAGTCCAGCGCCTCCCTGCTGAAGGCCGGCGGCATCCAGCCCGACATCGTGGCCATGGTGCGACACCATCACGAGTTCTTCAATGGGAGCGGTTATCCCTCCGCGCTGGCCGGCCAGGAGATTCCCTTCGGAGCGCGCATCATCGCCGTCTCCGACGCCTTCCATGCCCTCACTTCCCCACGCCCCTGGCGCGGTCCCAAGACCATCGAGCAGGCCGCGGAGGAGATGGAACGCTTCGCCGGCACACAATTCGACCCCGTCGTCGTACAGGCGCTGCTGTCGCTGGTTCGATCCGAGGAGGGGGAGGTAAGCGTTAAGAGTTAAGAGTTAAGAATTAAGAATTGGAAGCCGCCCGGCGCTTCCGCAAAACCCGCAATTCATAATTTGTTCTGATTCCATTCCACGTCCGCGCGGCTCTGTTGCCGCTCCCGCTACTTCAGCGTCAGTTTCCAGAGCTGCTTTTCCAGGAAGATGCGGAACAACTCGGGATCGATCAGGTTTTTCTTGACGTCGTACTCGATGATGTTCAGCGCCTTTTCGGGCGGGACGGCCCGCTTGTAGGGGCGATCGGAGGCCGACAGGGCATCGTAGATGTCGGAAATGGTCATCATCCGCGACTGGATGGGGATGTCGGTGGAAGCCAGCTTGAAGGGGTAGCCGGTTCCGTCGAGCTTCTCGTGGTGAGCGCGCGCGATCGCCGGAATGTTCCGGAATTCCTTGGTCCATGGGATCTGGTTCAGGAAGTTGAAGGTATGGACCACGTGCGACTCGATTTCCAGGCGCTCCTTGGGGTCCAGGCTGCCCTTGGAGATGGAGAGCAGTCGCACCTCCGCGGGCTGCAGCAGGGTGCGCTCTTCGCCGGCCCAATCGTCGAAGTAGCGCGTTGCGGCCAGGTCGGCCAGGCGCTCGAAATTGCCCTCCGGCAGGACGGTCGGCTCGTTGCACTGCAGCACGAACTGTAACCAGGCGTCCATCTCCTTGAGCCGCTCTTCCATCTGGGCGTCGAATTCGGTCTGGCGGGCCAGGTACTCGTCGCGCCCTTTTTCCAGCAGGTACTGCAGCCGCCGGCTGGAGTTTTCCTGCTTGCACTTCTCCCGGATCAGCGCGAACCGCTGGCGCACCACATCCATCTGCGCCGGGTACAGCTTCTTGGCCTTGACCAGCACCTCCTCGCGCAC
>JAPKYU010000166.1 GCA_026394175.1 Acidobacteriota bacterium
GGGATCGCCTGCCGATCTGCGTTTATCTGTGTTCATCCGTGGTTAAAACACCATGGGGGAAACTACAGCGGGGAACAGCAAGCCGATCCTGGTGATCGGCGGGGGCATCGCGGGCCTGACCGCGGCGATTGAGGCGGCCGAGGCCGGCTGCCCGGTGGTGCTGGTCGAGAAGAAGGCCCACCTGGGCGGTCGTGTGGCCCAGATGAACCAGTATTTCCCGAAGCTGTGCCCGCCCGCCTGCGGCCTGGAGATCAACTTCCAGCGCCTTCGCAATAATCCCGCCGTCGAAGTGCTGACGTTGGCCGAGCTGGAGGAGCTGAGCGGCCGGCCGGGCGATTATGAGGCAACCATCCGTCTGTCGCCGCGCTTCGTGACCGATGCCTGCACGGCCTGCGGTGACTGCGCTAAGGTTTGTCCGGAAGACCGGGCCAACGACTTCGATTTCGGTTTCTCCAGGACCAAGGCGGCTTACTTGACGTATCCCGGCGCTTTCCCGGCCGCCTACGTGATCGACCGCGCGGCCTGTAGTCCGGGCTGCAAGGCCTGCGCCGAGGCTTGCGCCTATGGCGCTATCAATTTGTCGCAAGAGCCGGTGCGGAGGAAGATCCGGGTGGCCGCCGTCGTGGCCGCCACCGGCTGGGCGCCTTACGACGCCACCAGGCTCGAGAACCTCGGCTTCCGCAGATACCCGAATGTCGTCACCAACATGATCCTGGAGCGTCTGGCGGCGCCCAACGGGCCAACCGGCGGAAAGATTCTGCGGCCCTCCGATAGCAAGCCGCCCCAGAGTGTGGCCTTCGTCCAGTGCGCCGGCTCCCGCGACGAGAACCATCTGGCCTACTGCTCCGCTGTCTGCTGCGCGGCTTCGCTGAAGCAGGTGAGCTACATCCGAAGCCTCTACCCGGAAGCGCAGGTGGCCATCTTCTACATCGATATCCGCACGCCCGGACTGCTGGAGGACTTCTATCAGAAGGCCGCGGCCGACCCCAAGCTGCAACTGATCAAGGGCAAGGTCGCGAAGGTGGAAGAAGACCCGGCCACGGGCGACCTCTTGATCACCGCCGAAGACGTTCTGCAGGCCAAGAAGCTCACCCGGCGGGTGAACCTGCTGGTGCTGGCCACCGGCATGGTGCCGCAGACGGCGGGGCTGCCGGCGGCCCTGGCTCGCGACGAATTTGGCTTCGCCGGCAACGGCGCCGGCAGAGCGGGGGTGTGCGCGGCCGGCTGTGTGCGCCGGCCGGCCGAGGTTTCAGCCGTGGTGCGCGACGCCACCGGCGCCGCCCTGAAGGCGCTGCAATGCAGTTCTCAGTTGTCAGTTGAAAGAATGCAAACTGAAAACTGACCACTGAGAACTGACAACTGCCATAGGGGTCATGAACAAGCCCGGAGTCTACATCTGCGGCGGATGCGGCATGGGCCAGGCGCTCGATACCGCCAAGCTGTCGAAGCTGGCGGCGGGCGAGTGCAAGGCTGCGGTGTCCCGCGTGCATCCGTTCCTGTGCAGTCCCGAAGGCGTGGAGCAGATCCGCCAGGACTTCGCCGCCGGCGCCGTGGATGCGGCCGTGATCGCCGCCTGTTCGCCGCGCGTCAAGCAGGAAGCGTTCCGGCTGGACGGCCAGGCCATCATCGAGCGCGTCAACATCCGCGAGCATGTCGCCTGGTGTCAGAAACCCAACGACGAAGACACCCAGATGATGGCGGAGGACTATCTCCGCATGGGTGTCGTCAGGGCCCGGAAGACGGAGCCGCCCGAGCCCCTGGCCGAGCCTGTTTCCAGGACCCTGCTGGTTGTGGGCGGTGGCATGACCGGCATCACCGCCGCGCTGGAAGCGGCGGAGGCCGGCTACCAGGTGGTGCTGGTTGAGAAGGAAGCGCAACTGGGCGGCTTTGTCGCCACGCTGAAGAAGCGCTTCCCGGTCTTGGCCCCGTACACCGAGCCGGCTTCCGACGGCATCGCGGAAAAGATCAGCGCCGTCACAGCTCACCCGCGCATCCGCGTCTTCACCTCCGCGAAGATCACCAGGACCGATGGCCAGCCGGGCATGTTCGACGTGACAGTGGCACAGCCTTCAGGCTGTGTCGCACCCGAGACGCCCGGGTCCGCCGAGGAGCACAGCCTGAAGGCTGTGCTACTTCGCGCGGGCGCCATCGTTCTGGCGACCGGCTGGAAGCCGTACGACGCCGCGCGGCTTGGTCATCTCGGTTACGGCCTGACACCGGACGTGGTCACCAACGTTGAACTGGAGCGCATGGCCGCCGCCGGCGCCATCACGCGCCCATCCGACGGCCGCCCGGTGGAAAGCGTGTTGTTCGTGCAGTGCGCCGGGTCGCGCGACAAAGACCATCTGCCCTATTGCTCCTCGGTCTGCTGCATGGCCACGCTCAAGCAGGCCACCTATATCCGCGAGCAGAACCCCGAAGCCAGGGTTTACATCATCTATAAGGACCTGCGCACGCCGGGGCAGTATGAGAAGTTTTATCGCGCCGCCCAGGATCATCCCCTCAACTTCCTCACCAAGGGCGAAGTCGCCGGGGTGGAAAAAGGCCCGGACGGGCAACTGGCCGTTACCGTGACCGGCAGCCTGTTGGGCGAGAAGATCCAACTCAACGTTGACCTCGTGGTGCTGGCGGCGGGGATGGTTCCCAACGCCGCCGACGGCGAGGCCATCCGCGCGCTGGAAGAGGCCACGGTGCGGTCGGTGAAGGCCGAGACCGCCGAGCAGCGCGCCGACGCCGCCCGCGCCGCGGAGCAGTTGAAGCACCACGCCGGCACCCAGATCCTGAACCTCACCTACCGCCAGGGGCCGGACCTGCCCGTGCTGCGCTACGGGTTCCCCGATTCGCACTTCATTTGCTTCCCATACGAGACGCGCCGCACCGGCATCTATGCCGCCGGGGCGGTGCGGGCGCCGATGGATTCGTCCGCGGCGCAGGAGGATGCGCTGGGCGCGGCATTGAAGGCCATCCAGGCGGTGGAGCTGGCGGCGCGAGGCCGCGCCGTGCACCCCCGCGCCGGCGATATCACCTATCCCGCCTTTTTCCTCCAGCGCTGCACCCAGTGCAAGCGCTGCACCGAGGAGTGCCCGTTCGGCACGCTGGACGAAGACGAGAAGGGGACGCCGAAGCCTAATCCCTACCGTTGCCGCCGCTGCGGCATCTGCCTGGGGGCCTGCCCGGAGCGCATCGTCTCGTTCAAGAACTATTCGGTGGACATGATCGCCTCGATGATCAAGGCCATCGAGGTGCCCGAGGAGGACGAAGACAAGCCGCGCGCGCTGGTCTTCATGTGCGAGAACGACGCCTACCCGGCGCTGGATATCGCGGGCATGAACCGCCTGCGGTACGATGCCAGTGTGCGGGTGATCCCGCTGCGGTGCCTCGGCTCGCTGAACATCGTGTGGATCGCCGATGCCCTGTCGCGCGGCATCGACGGCGTGCTGCTGGTCGGCTGCAAGTACGGTGACGACTACCAGTGCCATTTCACGCGGGGCAGCGAGCTGGCCAACCAGCGGCTGGAAAACGTGAAGGAAACGCTTGAGCGCCTGCAGCTCGAACCGGAGCGGCTGCAGTTGACGCAGTTGGCGATCGACGAAGCGGCCAGATTGCCGGCGTTGATCGAGGGGTTCATGGACCGCCTCCGCAAGGCCGGCCCGAACCCGTATAAAGGCATGTGAAAGGAATGAATTCGCCACCGATCCCGCCCTGCGGGATCCGTGGTTAATCTCTCCATGGCGGACGCAGTGCTGGTACAACCCGACACTTCCTTTATCAAGGACGTGATGGCCTCGGGCGGCGGTGATCTGAAGAAGTGCTTCCAGTGCGGCACCTGCACGGCAGTGTGCGCCCTGGCGGCCGACGATCAGACTTTTCCGCGCCGGCAGATGATCGCGGCGCAGTGGGGGCAGAAGGACCGCCTGATGGGCGATCCGGCCATATGGTTGTGCCATGATTGCGGCGACTGCACGGCGCAGTGCCCGCGCGGGGCGCGCCCCAGCGATGTCTGCGGCGCCATCCGCCGCGCCGCCATCAAGCACTTCGCATTTCCCGCCGCCCTCGGCAGCCTGGTTGCCAATCCCAAGGCACTGGTGTTGCTGTTCGTGCTCCCGGCCTTGATCTTTCTGGCCATCGCGTTTTGGGCGCCCAGGGGAGCGGCCACGCCGGAAGCGGAATTCGCCAACGTTTTCCCGATTCCGGTGCTGGAAGCGTTATTCTTTGCCGTGAGCGGGTTTGTCCTGTTAGCCTTTGCGGTCGGTATGGCGCGCTTCGCGAAGGCCTTGCGGGCGGGGGGCGGCGGGGGGCTGGTCGCCGCGGCCCTGGTGGCCGCTGTGGTGGAAATCGCCACGCACCGGCGTTTCGCCCAGTGCGGCGCCCAGAGGCAACGGCGCCTCGGCCATTTGCTCACGCTCTACGGCTTTCTCGGGCTGGCGTTCATGGGCACGGCGGTGGGCATGGGTACCATGCTCGGTGTGATGCGCACCCCGCTGGCGCTCACCAACCCGTTAAAACTGTTTGCGAATGCTTGCGCGGCCGTGATCCTGGCCGGCGTGCTTCTGCTGCTGGCCGAGCGGCTCATGGACCCGGCCAAACGCGCGGCCGGCACCTATTTCGACTGGTTCTTCCTGGTGGTGCTGGCGGCCGTTGTGGCCACCGGGATTGGGTCGGAACTGCTGCGGCTGGCACAGGCGGCCGTGGTGATGTACGTGGTTTATTTCATTCACCTGGTCCTGATCTTTGCCCTGTTCCTGTATGCCCCGTATTCCAAGTTCGCGCACCTGGCGTACCGGACGGTGGCCATGGCGATAACGCATTCGACGTTCAGGTCTCCAGGCCCAACGAGCCCGGTTGTCACGAACGCTGAATGTTGAACCCGGAACGTGAAGTTCGACAGGAGAATTCATATGGCCGATGATCAAAAGCCAAAAACCAAACTGCTGGACGAGCTGGAGAAGGGGCCCTGGCCAAGCTTTGTCAAGGAAATCAAGCAGGCCGGGGAGAAAAGTCCGGTCTGCGACGACCTGCTGGGCCAGCTCGAGCTGTCCTATGAAGAGAAGAAAGGCCACTGGAAGCACGGCGGCATCGTCGGCGTGCTGGGCTACGGCGGGGGTGTGATCGGACGCTACAGCGACCTGCCCGACAAGTTCCCCAACGTGGCCCACTTCCATACCATGCGCGTGAACCAGCCGGCCGGCTGGTTCTACACCAGCGACGCGATCCGGACGCTGTGCGACATCTGGGAGCGCCACGGTTCGGGCCTCACCAACATGCACGGCTCGACCGGCGATATCATCTTTCTCGGCACGAAGACAAGCGAGCTGGAGCCGGCGTTCAAGGAGTTGACCGAGGCCGGCTTCGACCTGGGCGGGTCAGGCTCGGCCATGCGCACGCCGTCGTGCTGCGTGGGGCCGGCGCGTTGCGAGTGGTCCTGCTATGACACTCTGAAGACCTGCGACGACCTGACGCGCCAGTATCAGGACGAGATGCACCGCCCGCCCTTCCCCTACAAGTTCAAGATCAAGTGCTCGGGCTGCCCGAACGATTGCGTGGCCTCGATCGCCCGTGCCGACCTGTCCATCATCGGAACCTGGAAGGACGACATCCGGCAGGACGACGCGGCCGTGGCCCAGTACGCCAGGGCGGGGCTCGACATCCGGAAGGACGTCTGTGACCGTTGCCCGACCCGCTGCATGGAATGGGACGGCCAGAAGCTGGCCATCAACAACCGCGAGTGCGTGCACTGCATGCACTGCATCAACGTGATGCCCAAGGCCCTGCGGCCCGGCCAGGAGCGCGGCGCCACCCTCTTGATCGGTTCGAAAGCGCCGATCGTGCAGGGCGCGCTGCTCAGCTCGGTGCTGGTGCCCTTCGTGCCCGAGAACGAGCTGATGGACACGCTGAAGGAGCTGATCCGGCGCATCTGGGAGTTCTGGGACGAGTACGGGAATAACCGCGAGCGCGTCGGAGAACTGATCCAGCGCGTGGGGATGGCGAACTTCCTCGATGCCATTGGGCTGGATCCGGCGCCGGAGATGGTGGCGGCGCCGCGCGACAACCCCTACATCTTCTTCCAGAAGGAAGAAGCCGCTGCGGAGCCGGAACCGGCGGGGGCCTAGGGCCAACAGAGCCGCGCCTGCAACAGAGCCGCGACCGTAAGGGAGCGGTCAGTGGAAGCGAAGGGTTTGAGGAGACGAAACGATGAGCGCACAAGCTGCCAAGAGAATCACCGATATCGGGCCGCCTCACTATGACAAGTTCCTGCACCCGGTGATCAAGAAGAACTACGGCAAGTGGGTCTACCATGAGACGCTGGCGCCGGGCGTGCTCTGCCACGTGGCCGAGTCGGGCGACAGAATCTATACCGTGCGTGCCGGCTCGCCGCGCCTGCTCAGCGTGCAGACGCTGCGCAGGTTCGCCGACCTGGCCGACAAGTACTGCGGCGGGCACCTCCGTTTCACCAGCCGCAACAACGTCGAGTTCCTGCTCGACAACAAAGAGAAGATCGAGGCGCTGAAGAAGGAACTGAACGAGCTGGGCTTCCCGGTGGGCGGGACGAACAACGCCATCAGCAACATCGTCCACACCCAGGGCTGGGTGCACTGCCACTCCTCGGCCACCGACGCCTCGGGGATCGTCAAGGCGGTGATGGACGTGCTGTACGACCGCTTCACGCACGAGGACCTGCCGGCCAAGCTGCGGGTGGCGCTGGCCTGTTGCTTGAACATGTGCGGCGCGGTCCACTGCTCCGACATCGCCATCCTGGGCATCCACCGGCGCCCGCCGAAGATCCAGCACGACGTGTTGTCGAAGGTCTGCGAGCTGCCGACGCTGATCTCTTCCTGCCCCACCGGCGCCATCCGCACCAAGACGGTGGACGGCAAGCAGTCGGTCGAGGTGGTGGAAGAGCAGTGCATGTATTGCGGCAACTGTTACACTGTCTGCCCGGCCATGCCCATGAACGACCCGGAGAACGACGGCATTTCCATCTGGGTGGGCGGGAAGGTCAGCAACGCGCGTTCGGCGCCCAAGTTCTCCAAGCTGGCTATCCCGTATTTGCCGAACAACCCGCCGCGCTGGCCCGAGGTGGTGCGGGCGGTGGTGAACATTGTCGATGTGTACGCCAAGAACGCCAAGAAATTCGAGCGCCTGGGCGAGTGGATCGACCGCATCGGCTGGCCGAGGTTTTTCGAGCTGACCGGCATCCCGTTCACCCGCTATCACATTGACGACTTCAAGCACGCGGGCCTGAGCTATGCCCGCTCGGCGCACATCCGGTTTTGAAACAGAGCCGCGACCGTAAGGGAGCGGACCGCTCGCTCACGCTCGCGGCTCTGACTTGGCGCTCAGGGGGAAACATGGCAGACGTAAACGCAGTCGCGGAAGAGATGTACAAGCTGGTGGCCGAGTTTTTCGGCAAGAAGAACCTGAAGGCCGGGGACCTGACCAAGGCCATGATCGAGAAATTCGGCGCAGACTGCACCAAGACCGACTGCAAGCTGGCCATCCGCCAGCTCATGGAGTCGGGCCGGTGCGTCTACAGCTACTTCGGGGGCAGCTACATCACCTTGCCGCACAAGGAAGGCGCGGCCCCGGAGTAGTCTGGGGCCGGAAGGCAGTAGGCAGAAAGCAGAAGGCAGACCACGCTGCCTGCCGCCTTCTGCCTTCTGCTTTCTGCCTTCCGGCTTCGTGAACAGGAGACCCGGCATGGTGGTGTTCAAGGCGGTCAAGAAGCCGATCATCAAGACCTCGGTGGCGGGCGCGGAGATCAGCCCGCTGCGCCCGCAATACGCGGTCAAGACGCCTCCGTGCATCGGCACCTGCCCCAGCGGCGTCGATATCCGGGGCTGGCTGATCACCATCGCGCAGGCCGAGGCTTACGGCCGCACCAACGAGCAGGCCTTCGAGATCGCCTGGGGGAAGATCACCGAACGAAACCCGTTCCCGGCTGTGTGCGGCCGCGTGTGCCCGCACCCCTGTGAAGACGCCTGCAACCGCAAGGAGAAGGAAGGCGGGGTGGCGGTCAACGCGCTGGAGCGCTTTATCGGCGATTTCGGCATCGAGAAAGGGCTGAAACTTTCCCGCCTCAGCCAGGAGCAGCGAAGCGAGAAGGTGGCGGTGATCGGCGCCGGGCCTGCCGGGCTTTCCTGCGCCTATCAGCTTGCCCGCCGCGGCTACCCGGTCACGGTATTCGAGGCCTTCAGCAAGCCGGGCGGCATGCTTCGCTACGGCATCCCCGCCTACCGCCAGCCGCGCGCGGTGCTGGACGCGGAAATCCAGCGCATCCTCGACTTGGGTGTGGAGCTGAAGTGCGGCTGCGTGGTCGGCAAGGACGTTTCGCTCGATCAGTTGCGCCGGGAGTACCGCGCGGTGTTCACTGGCATCGGCGCGCACAAGGGGTTGAAGCTGGGCGTGCCGGGCGAGGACGCGCCCAACGTGTTCACCGGCACCGAGTTCCTGAACCGGGTGAATTCCGGAGAAGAAGTACCGGTGGGCGACAAGGTGATTGTGATCGGCGGAGGGGACACGGCCATCGACGCCGCGCGGGTGAGCAAGCGCCTGGGCGCCGAGGTGACCATCCTGTACCGCCGCACGCGGGCCGAAATGCCCGCCATTAAACCCGAAATCGAGGGCGCCCTGAAGGAAGGTGTGGCCATTGAGTTTCTGGCCGCGCCGGTGGAAGTGCTGCGGGAAAACGGCCTCGCCATCGGGCTGCGTTCCATCCGCATGGAACTGGGCGAGCCGGATAAGAGCGGGCGTCCGCGGCCGGTTCCCAAGCCCGGCACCGAGTTCGATGTGCCGGCCACGGCCATCATCGCCGCCATCAGCCAGGAGCCCGATTTCGGGCCGCTGCCGGAGCTGCACCAGGGCAAGGACTGGATCAACGCCGACCGCTGGGGAGCCACGAAGATGGACGGCGTCTTCGCCGGCGGCGACGATATCGAGCTGGGCCTGGTCAGCATCGCCATTGCCCAGGGGCGTTTCGCCGCCGAAGCTATCGACGCCCACCTGCGGGGCGTGCCGCTGGAGATGCCACAGGCGCCGCCGCCCATCAAGACCGAAAAGATGAAGCTCGGTTGGTACAAGCCGGCCGACCGCCACGAGCGGCCCCTCCTGCCCGTCGAGCAGCGGGGCATGGACACGGAGATCGAGCAGGGGCTCTCGCAGGAAGATGCGATCGCCGAGGCCAAGCGCTGCATGTCCTGCGGCATGTGCATGGACTGCGAGACCTGCTGGATGTATTGCAGCAACAATTGCTTCGTGCGGCTGCCCAAGGGCGAGCACTACAAAGTCAAGCTGGAGTTGTGCAACGGCTGCAAGAAGTGCGCTGAAGAGTGCCCTTGCGGCTACATCGACTTGATTTGAAAGTGAGATTGGGAGGAATGGATGCCGACGTTTGAAATGGGTGGCAGATCATACCCGGTGGATGAGGACGGCTTTCTGGAGGATCCGCAAATGTGGAACGAGGCGGTGGCCTCCGACTTTGCGACCACCGAAGGAGTCACCGACCTGACCGAAGAGCACTGGAAGGTGATCAACTACCTGCGGAATTATTATTTGCAGTTCGGGATCGCGCCGATGATCCGCAAGCTGTGCAAGGAGACGGGATTCCCGTTGAAGCACATTTACGAGCTGTTCCCGTCGGGGCCGGCGAAGGGCGCCTGCAAGCTGGCGGGCCTGCCCAAGCCCACGGGCTGCGTGTAAAAGACAGTGACGAGTGAACAGTGACGAGTGACGAGAAGCCGGTCACTTGTCACTCGTCACTTGTCACTCGTCACTTTTTTATGCTGCTTGCGGAAAAGCGCGATGCCATTGTGAGCCAGTGGGTGGCGCGGACCCTCGCCTCCTACCCGGAGCAGAGCGCCCGCTTCCTGCTCCAGGAAAAGGACCGGTTCCGCAACCCGGCCGGCTACCTGTTCCGGGAGGGCTTGCCCGCGCTGTTCGACGAACTGAACGGCGAGTGGAGGCGGCAGCGCGTGGAAGAAATCCTCGAGCCGCTCATCCGCTTGCGCGCCGTGCAGGATTTCACGGCCGGCCAGGCGGTGGGCTTCATCTTTCTGCTCAAGCAGGTCCTGCGCGAGCATGGGGTGGCGCCCGGGGAGGAAGTGTTCGAGCGCATTGACCAACTGGCATTGGTGGCGTTCGACCTGTTCATGAAGTGCCGCGAAGATGCCTACGAGATTCGGGCGCGCGAGGCCCAGCGCCGCTCAGGTGCTAGGTGTTAGGTGTTAGGTGTCAGACTCCAGGGGTTCGACTTCGATATCTGGCGACCTGGAACCTAACACCTAGCACCTAACACCTACTTGATATGAAGCTGCTCTACGCGATCATTGCGGTGCTACTGCTGGCCGGCGTGGCCGTCGGCGGATGGGCTGTGCCGTCTCTGCGGCCGCTGGCCGCCATCGCCGTTCCCTACGCCGCCATGGTGGCCTTCCTGGCCGGCATTTCCTGGCGCGTGGTCCGCTGGTCGGCGTCGCCGGTGCCCTTCCGCATCCCGACCACCTCGGGACAGCAGCGGTCGCTCCCCTGGATTCGCAGCAACCGGCTCGACAATCCCCACAGCACCGCCGGCGTAATCGGGCGGATGCTGCTCGAGGTGCTGCTGTTTCGCTCGCTGTTCCGCAACACCAAGGCGGAGCTGCGGCCCGGCCCGCGACTGATCTACGGTGAAGAGAAGTATTTGTGGCTGGCCGCTATCGCCTTTCACTGGTCGTTCCTGTTCATCTTTCTGCGGCACCTGCGCTTCTTCATGACCCCGGTGCCGGCGTTCGTGACGCTGCTCCACAAGGTGGATGGCTTTTTCGATGTGGGCGCCCCGGTGCTCTACGGAACCGACGTGGTGATCCTGGCCGCCCTCGGCTACCTGCTATGGCGCAGGATCGGGCAGCCGCAGGTCCGCTACATCTCGTTGTTTACCGACTATTTCGCCCTGTGCCTGCTGCTCGGCCTGGCCATCTCCGGCGTGCTGATGCGCTACTTCACCAAGGTGGACATCGTACCGATCAAGCAACTGGCCATGGGACTGGTGACGTTTTCACCGGTGGCGCCGGAGGGCTTGGGCGCGCTGTTCTTCGTGCACCTGTTTTTGCTGAGCGCGCTGCTGGCGTATTTCCCCTTCAGCAAGCTGGTGCACATGGGCGGCGTGTTCCTGAGCCCCACGCGAAACCTGGCGAACAATAACCGCCGCAAGCGGCACGTGAACCCCTGGGATTATCCGGTGAAGGTGCACACCTACGAAGAGTGGGAAGAGGAGTTTCGGGACAAGATGAAAGCGGCAGGCTTGCCACTGGAGAAGACCTAGCCGCAGATTGCGCAGAT
>JAPKYU010000041.1 GCA_026394175.1 Acidobacteriota bacterium
ACTTGCGGTCGATGCGCGCGATTTTCTGCCGCAGCCTGTCGAGGTCCGATGTCATCTCAGCCCAGTATTAACCACAAAGACACAAAGGACACGAAGGAAGCGCTCTTGGTGAACTTTGTGCTCTTCGTGCCTTTGTGGTGAAGCTCATCCTCGCAAAGCGGCCAGGAGGGCGAGGGCGATCTGCTTGCCGTGCCCGCCCACTTCGCCCGCCGGGCCGACGCAAGACGGGCAGCCCGAGTCGCACGGGCAGTGCTCCACCATCCTCGCGGCCTGTTCCAGCAGGCGGTGGTGCAGCTCGAACAGCGGCTCGCTCAGGCCGATGCCGCCCGGGTAGTTATCGAAAAGGTACACGTTGGGGGCATATGTGGTCTGGCTGGTGTTGCCGATGGCCAGCCTGATGTCGCGGCGGTCGCACATCACCAGCAGGCTGGCCATGGCCCCCAGCGCGTTGCCCAGGGCCAGCACGCCGCCCTGCCGCTCCGAAAGCGGGAAGGGCAGCGAGTCCATGAACTCCGGCGCCAGCGAGAGCCAGTAGGAGGTGGTGTGCATTTCCTGCTCGGGCATGGTCAGCTCGCCCGAGCCCACGTTCTCCAGCGTGTAGAACTTGATCTTTTTGAAGCCCACCACCTGGGTGTTCACCTGGACCTCGCCGTGGGCGCGCGCGGCAATTGCGGCTGGCGGCTGGCGGCTGGCGACTGGCGGCTTTTCTTCCGCGGTTGGCGGCTGCTCGGCGGGCTGGCTCTCGGAGCGGTCGGCCGCAACGCCCGTGCCGGCGATCTCCGCGCGGTTGAACTCCTCGAGGATTTTTACCTGGGTGTAGGAGATGGCATCGGTGAAGTAATCGACGTCCACCGATTTTACGTAGGCCTTGCGCTCCTTGTAGTCGAAGCGCTCGACGTGATACTGCCGGCCCTCGTGCAGGTAGATGGCCTTTTCGTGGACCATGGTGAGGGCGCTGGTGAAGTCCACTTCGCCGATCACCCGCGGCTCTGCGGTGGTATCGACGATCACGAAGTTGTCCGAGGTGATGGCGCGCAGGCTGATGGCGTCGGCCGGGTAGGAATCACTGGACCAGTGCCAGGCGTCGCCGGAGCGGTGAAGGAAGCCGGTCTCCTCCAGAAACCCGCACAGCTCGGGCAGGTTCACGGCGCCGAACCGGTCGTCGGGCCGCAAGGGCATTTCGAACGCCGCGCACTTCAGGTGGTTGATCAGGATCTCCAGGTTGTCGGGCTGGACGTAGCCGTGCTCGGGCGAGTTGCCGAAGAAGTACTCGGGGTTCTGGATAATGAACTGGTCCAGGGGCGCGCTGGAGGCGATCATGATGGCGGCCGAGGTGCCGCTGCGGCGGCCGGCGCGCCCGGCGCGCTGCCAGGTGGCGGCGATGGTGCCCGGGTAGCCGGCCAGCAGCGCCACGTCGAGCGAGCCGATATCAATGCCCAGCTCCAGCGCGTTGGTGGTGACCACGGCGCGCACCAGCCCCTCGCGCAGCGCCCGCTCGATGCCGCGCCGCTCTTCCGGCAGGTAGCCGCCCCGGTAGCCGCGCACCATCTCCGGACTCCACGCGCCCTGGTCGCTCCACACCTCGACCGCCTGGCCGGCGCGGCCGAAGCGCGCGTGCGGCGCCTTTTCGCAGGCATCCTTCAGATAGGTCACCAGGATTTCGGTGATCAGGCGGCTGTTGGCGAAGACGATTACCTGCAGGCCGCGGGCCAGGAAATTCAGCGCCACCTGGCGCGTCTCATTCACGTAGGAGCGGCGGATACCGAGCTGGCGGTTGACCACCGGCGGATTGTAGAAGAGGAAGAACTTCTCGCCCGCCGGCGCGCCGTTTTCCGCCACCACTTCCACCGCCTGCTCGATCAGCGCCGAGGCCAGCGGCCCCGGGTTGGCGATGGTGGCCGAGGAGCAGATGAACTGCGGCCGCGCCCCGTAGAATTCGGCGATGCGCTTCAGCCGCCGCAGCACGTTAGCCACGTGGCTGCCGAACACCCCGCGGTAGGTGTGCAGCTCGTCCAGCACCACGTAGCGCAGGTTCTCGAACAGCGCCGCCCAGCGCGTGTGGTGCGGCAGGATGCCGGTATGCAGCATGTCGGGGTTGGAGATGACCACGTTGGCGCGGCCGCGGATGGCGCGGCGCGCGTCCTGCGGCGTGTCGCCGTCGTAGACGAACGATTTCAGCTCCGTCTTCGGCCCCAGCTCCTCGATGGTGGAGTTCAGCTCCTCCATCTGGTCGCGCGACAGGGCCTTGGTGGGGAACAGGTAGATGGCGCGGGCGCCGGGGTCTTCCAGCAGCCGGTTCAGCACCGGCAGGTTGTAGCAGAGCGTTTTGCCGCTGGCCGCGGGGGTGACGACCACGACGTTGCGGCCGGCATGCACGGCTTCGAGCGCCGCGGCCTGGTGCGAGTACAGCCGCGCTATGCCGCGCCGCCGCAGCGCGTCGGCCAGCCGCGGGTGCAGCCAGGCGGGAAAATCGGCCCAGCGCGCTTCGCGGGCGGGGAAGTAGCGGATGGCGGTGAGGCACTCGCTGGAGGCCGCCCGCCGCTCCAGCTCGCGCACCGCCGCATGGATCAGGTTCGATTCGGTGGCCTTGCTGTCCATTCGCCTTTTCTTCGCCTTACACCGTAACATTACCACAAAGCCACAAAGAGCACAAAGATTCACAAAGGGTCATTCCTTTGTGATCTTGCTGCTCTTCGTGGCTTTGTGGTTTTCCGTAACGGAGCGCAGGCGGTGGCGGGCCATGGCCAGCGCCGCCAGGCTCATGCCGTCGCGGAAGCGGTTGGCGGCGATCATTTTCTCCAGCTCCGGCCAGCTTACGGCCCGCACCGTGATCTGCTCGCTGTGCTCCAGTTGCTGCGACTCCAGCCGCAGGCCGGTGGCGAGGAAAACGTGACACCATTCGCTGCTCAGCCCGCTGTAGACAACGAAGCGCCCCAGCTTCTCGATGCGCCGCGCGACATAGCCCGTCTCCTCGCGCAGTTCTCTTCGTGCGGCCACATCGGGACGCCCGCCATCGGCGCCGCCGCCGGGAAGCTGGTAATTCCAGCACCGGGTCGGATAGCGATACTCGCGCGTGACGATGATGCGCCCGTCATCGAGCACGGGCACCACCATCACCGAGGGGCCGGAGTGGATGACGACATGCGTAAACTCGCGGCCTTCCGGCGTGCGCACCAGGTGCTGTTCCAGGCGCACCCAGGGGCTGTCGAAAATCTTCTTCACCTTCAGGCATTGCCAGTTCGCCATAATTGTGGGTTCCAAGTTCCAGGTTCCAGGTTTCCTGATTCCGACCTGGAACTTGAAACCTGGAACCTGGAACTTGGAACATGGTATTAGAATAGGCGGGACATATGGAACTGCGGAAAGACCCGTTGACGCGAAGCTGGATATTAGTGGGCGACCTGGAAAGCGGCCCGGCGCAGCCGGCCGAGTGCCCGTATTGCCCGAGGCCCGGCGAAGCCGGTCCGCCGCCGATCTTCAGCATGCCGGCCGGCGACTGGAACCACGACCAGTGGGGCACGCGCGTGTTTGCGCACCCGGATCCGCTCTATCGGATCGAAGGCGACGCGCAGCGCGCCGGCGTGGGCATGTATGACCGCATGCGGACCGTGGGCGCGCACGAGATCATCATCGAGAATCCCGACCATAACCGCCCGCTGTGGGTGGCCTCCGATGAGGAGGTGGAGCGGGTTATGCTCACCTGGGCCCGCCGCATCGAGGACCTGAAGCGCGATCCCCGGTTCCGCTACATCTGCGTCTTCAAGAACTACGGGGCCGAAGCGGGCGAAGAGATTGCCCACACCCACTCGGAGCTGACCGCCACGACCTTCATCCCGCGGCGCCTGGTCTACGAGCTGCGCGCCTGCAGGGATTACTACCAGATGAAGGAGCGCTGCGTTTTCTGCGACGTCCTGCGCCAGGAGGAGAAGCAGGAGACGCGGCTGATCGAGCAAACGCCGAACTTCCTGGCGCTGTGCCCGTTCGCGCCGCGCGTGCCGTATGAATTCTGGCTGCTGCCGCGGTATCACCACGCTTCCTATGAAGGAGACGTGCTGCGTTCGCCGCTGGTGCGGGAAGCGGCGGGGCTGCTGCGGCGTTCGCTGGCTCGGCTGGTGCGCCTGACCGACGCCTTCCACCTGGTGCTGCACACCATTCCCAACACCACCGCCCGCCTCACTCAGGACGCCAAGTGGGTGACTCTGCACGACGACTACCACTGGCACTTCGAGGTGCTGCCCCTGGTGCCCAAGCGGGTCAAGTCCTACAGCATCAAGGAAGTGTATTTTTGCCCGCTGAGCCCGGAGCGGGCCGCCGCCCTTCTGCGGGAAGCGCCCAGCACGGCCCAGCCACGCGATGCGCAGTCGGACATCCGTTAGGGCGAAGTCAGCGGTCAGGAGCCAGGAGAAGCGGGCCGTCGGCTGCCGCTGTTGGTTCCTGAGACACTTACAGAATCCGGCGGGTGCTCCGCGCTGAAGCGCGGCGCCCTGGCACCTGCCACCTGTCACCTGGTTTTTCGCCAGCGGCGCGCGGCCTGCCGCACCTGCCCTTCATCCATGCCGAAGTAATGGCCGAGCTCATGCCACAGCGTATCGCGCACAATGCGCGCCAGGTCGCGCTCATGGCGCGCCATGCGCTCGATGGGCCCGCGATAGATGGAAATCTTGTCCGGCAGGACCAGGCCGTAGCTGGACGTGCGCCGGGTCAGGGGGATGCCGTGGTAGAGGCCGAGCAGGGTGGAGCCGCGGGGGCAGCGGGCCCGCCGCAGATCGTCGGGCCCCGGCTCATCTTCGGCGACGATGGCCACATTCTCCACGCGCCTGCGGAAACCGGCGGGAATGGCCAGCCAGGCCTCTTGCACCAACCGGTCAAACCGCGCCCGCTCTTCCTCGCGCTTGCTGCGCATAACTCGATTCTATAATTGCACTTGCAACGAGCAACGGGAAACCGGAAACTTGGGTTATGGACCGGGTACTTCTGGATGAAATCGTGCGCCGGGTTGTCGAAGTGGCCCACCCGGACCGGATCATCCTGTTCGGCTCCGCGGCCCGGGGCGAGATGGGGCCGGACAGCGACATCGACCTGCTGGTGGTGAAGTCGGGAGCAGCCCACCGTGGTCGTTTGGAGGAAGAGATCCATCTTAGCTTCTTCGGCCTCGGCGCTTCAGTGGATGTCGTTGTCGCCACACCGGAAGACATCGACATCTTTCGGGACAGGCCAGGCACGGTGATCCAACCGGCACTGGAGGAGGGGATCGAAGTGTATGCCGCCTGAACAACGAGACTCGACCGACCCGAAAGACTGGCTTCGCCGCGCCCGCAGTAACCTCGCTCTGGCGAGGCAAGGTACTTTGCTGGGCGACGAGGTGCTCTCTACGAGGATCTTTGCTTCGACGCGCAGCAGGCGGCCGAGAAAGCAATCAAGGCCCTCTTGATTCACCGCGGTGCGGCCTACCCAAAGACCCACGACATCGCGCACCTGCTCACGCTGGTTCAGCGGAGCGGGCTGGAAGTACCCGAGGAGATCCGTCAATGCGATCGGCTGACCCGGTACGCGGGGGTCAGCCGATATGGCGGCCTGCCCGAGGCTCTTGCGGAAGAGGACTATGCTCGGATCGTGCGGATGGCCGAGCGCGTGTATCGCTGGGCCGAATCATTGATTGTTTGAAGGTTCCGCCTCAGCGCTCCAGCAGGTAGGCGCATTCCACCAGGCGGCTTTGGCCGCCGTCGTTGACCGCGTATTGCGCCTTCCTCCCGCCTGATCCGCTGGTGTTCCACAGCGAGGCGGCGCCGTGCTCGCCGCGCTTGTTCAGGGCATAGAAGTTGATGCTGATCTGCTCCAGCTTCTTGCGGTTGTTGCGGTAGTTGGCGGCCACGCGCCGGACCGCTTCCAGGCAGGCTTCGCGCGGGGGAGCGCCGCGCCGCATCATCTCCACCACGGTGTGCGCGCCGTTGATCTTGATGCATTCCTCGCCGCGCCCGGTGGAGCCTGCGCCTCCCACGTCGCTATCGACAAACAGGCCGCAGCCGATCAGGGGCGAATCGCCAACGCGCCCCGGAATCTTCCAGGCCAGGCCGCTGGTGGTGGTGACGCCGGAAAGATCGCCGCGCTCGTTCACGGCCAGGCAATTGATGGTGCCGGTGGGGGGGTGGGCGGCCACTTCGCGCGCCCAGGCCAGTACTTCAGGGTCGTAGATGCCCGCCTTCTGGTCGGCATCCGGGGCGGCCAGACCCGGCCCCCAATTCTCGAACTTCCTCGCCTTCCATGTCAGCCAGGCGAGCCGGGACTTGTCCGTCAGCAGATCTTCCTCCTTGAATCCCTGCATGCGGGCGAAGCGTAAGGCGCCCTCGCCGACCAGCAGCAGGTGGTCGGTGTGCTCCATAACCGCTTTGGCGACCTTTGAAGGGTTCTTGATGTTGCGCAGCGAAGCAACCGCGCCGGCGCGCCGGGTGGGCCCGTGCATCACGCTGGAATCCAGCTCCACGACGCCGTCTTCGTTGGGCAGGCCGCCGTAGCCCACGCTGCTGTCGTTCGGATCGTCCTCGATTATGTTGACGCCGGCGATCACCGCATCCAGCGTGTCGGCGCCGCCCCGGATCATCTCCATCGCCTTCTCGACGGCGCGCAGTCCGTTGGCGCTGGAGATGGCCACCGGCCGGACCGCAGAGGCCCCGCCTTGTTGTGCGCCCGCGGCCAGGGGGCCGGTGACGGCGGCCAGCATGCCGCCCTGCATGATCTTCCTGCGTGTGTATTCGCCCATTTTTTCCTCCCAATCGAAGTGCTAAGTACAGGCCCCTTGGACCTCACGTCGCGCCGGCCGCCGCCAGCCTGGCTCCTCTGGCGCTGCCGGCCTTGAACTGCTCCCACAGTTCGTGCGGCAATGACAGCGCCGCTTTGACCACCAAGGGATCAAACTGGGTGCCGGACATGTCGCCGATCTCCTTGAGGGCGTGCTCGAGCGGCAGGGCAGCCCGGTACGGCCGGTCGGAAATCATGGCGTCCCGTGCGTCGGCCACCGCGAATATGCGGGCCCCCAGGTGAATCGCTTGGCCCTGGAGGCCGCGCGGGTAGCCGCTGCCGTCGTAATGTTCCTGGTGGGACAACACGATTTCCGCCGCTTCTTCCAGAAAGGTTATGCGGCGCAGGATGTCGTAGCCACGCTGGCAATGGGTTTTCATCACCGTCCGCTCTTCCTCATTCAGCGGCCCGGCCTTGTTCAGAATTGAGTCGGGTACGGCGATCTTGCCGACGTCGTGCAGGTAGGCGCCTCGCGCCACAGTCTTGACGGCCTCCTGGTCCAGCCCCATGGCCTGCCCGATGGCCACCGAAAACGCGGTGACCCGCCGGGAATGGCCCTCGGTTCCCGAGTCTTTGAGATCCAGCGCGCTGCCCAGCGCCTCCAGAGTGAAATCGTAGGAGCGCTCCAGTTGTGCCAGCGCGTCCTGCAGGCGGCGGGTGCGGTCGGCCACCGACTCTTCCAGGTGTTGCTGGTAGCGGCGATTGTCCTCGATCAGGCGCCGGCGCTCCAGCGCGCGGCCGACAACAAAGTAAAGTTGGTCTCGGTCGAAGGGCTTAACCAGGTAATCGTAGGCCCCTTTGCGGATGGCATCCATGGCCACCCGCACGTCCTGCACGGCCGACAGCATGATGACCGGAAGATCGGGGTACAGTTCGCGGAGCTGCTCCAGAAAGGCCAGGCCGTTCATCTCCGGCATGATGATGTCGGAGAGGACCAGCCGAAAGCGCTGCGGATCCTGCGCCATCAGGGGCAGCGCGGCCACCGCGGTTGGCGCCGTCAAACACCGATACCCGCGCGCTTCCAACAGGGAGGAAAGGATTTCGCGAATCGGCTCCTCGTCATCGACGATCAGGACCGTTTCCGGTTCGGCCACGGGCCCCTCCGCTCGAAGCTGCCTGAGCGGTCGCTATTCTAGCCTGCTTTATTCAGGAAAAAAAGGCTGGAGAATGGCCGTAGGCTGTGGGTTGTAAGCTGTGGGCCAGGGGCCATAGACAGCCGGCAGCCGATCTCCCACGGCCCACAGCCTCTTCTAGCGGGAGAGCGGCTCTGGTAAAGTAGCCCCGACATGACCGCTACCGCCATCGCCGTGCTGGCCGCCGAAATCGCCGCACTCGGCGTGCTGTTGGTCATCGGCTCGCTCGTCTATCGCGCGTTCCCGCAGCGCTACCTGCTGATCTGGAACGGCGCGTGGCTCCTCTACATCCTGCACCTGTTGGCGGCCACGTCCGACGCGCTGGGCGAGGGCCTGCTTCCCGCGGCCTTGTTGCTGGCCGCGCAGGGAGTGATGGCGGGAGCGATCGGGGACGCCGTCGGCAGGCGCGCGCCGCTGGTGTGGCTGCTGCCTCTGGCTGCCGTCTCACTGCTGGCGGAAGCGATCGTTGTCTCCTTGTCCCCGGGGTGGCGGGGGTGGCCAAGCGCCGCGGGCTACCTGTTGCTGGGCCTGATCGCGGCGGTCTGGGTGATTGAATATGGCCGGCGGCGCGTGGGCTGGGGCCCCTCGTTGTTGGCCGGGGCCTTGCTGCTGCGCCTGGTCCATCCGCCCGGTTACCCGGCCGTGGGAATCGGGCTGCTGATTTGGCTGGCGGCCGGCAGCGTACTGACCATGGTTTCGATGCTGGTGCTGGCCATGGAGGCCGCGCGCCAGCACCTGCTCTGGGGGGCGGCGCCCGGCTTGATGGCCGCGCTGGCCGCCGACTGCGTTTCGCGCGGGCGATTGGCCCCCCAAGCCCTGGACCGTCTTTGCGCCGGGCTCCAGCGGGTCTTTGAAGCCGCCTATGCGCGCCTGCACGTGGTGCGCCCCGGTCATCGGCCCGATGACGAAGCGGAGTTTCTGTCGGACATGCTGCCGCGTTCCTCGGTGGGCCTGAGCGCCTGCATTACGGTGATGGGATACGAGCGGGGGCCGGAGGCCGGGCAATGGCTGCGGCAGCGCGGCCTGCGTTGGGCGATCATTGTCCCCATTCCGCACTTCCGCGCGGCCGCCGCCGGGCTGGCCGGGCTTTTCGTGCTGGGATACCGCACCCGCCGCTGGACCTCCCCGGAGATCATGGAAGCGCTGGCCATCACCGGCCGGCAACTGGGGATTGTGCTGGACAACAGCAGCCTGGTGGACCAGTTGTCGCGGGCCTACCGCGACTGGCTCAGCACGGTGGACGCCATCGGCGACTACATTTTCGTGCACGACGCCCGGTACCGCATCCAGCGGGTCAACCGGGCCCTGGCCGAGCGCCTGGGCCTGAGCCCGGCCGCCATCATCGCGCGTTCCTGCCGCGAGGTGTTGCCCTGCACACCCCCCTCGGCCTGGAACGACTGCCCCTTCTGCGAGCTGCCGCAGGACGGAGAGACCTTCGACGCCAACCTCCAGGGATATTTCCTGGTGGCCACCTCCCGCTACTCGCGCGAGGAAGCGCCGGAAGTCCTGCACGTCATCAAGGACATCACCGACCGCAAGCGCGCTGAAGAGAAGTACCGCACCATGTTCGAGAAGGTGCACGAGGGCGTCTTCATTTCCACCCGGGCCGGGACATTTCTGGAATTCAACGAGGCCTTCGCCCGCATGCTTGGGTACCAGCGCGAGGAGCTGCTGGCCGTCCACATTCCTTCTCTGTACGTATCCCCGCAGGGGCGCGAGCAGTATCTGCGCCTAGTGGAGACGCACGGCTATGTCAGCGAGTTCGAGATACGCCTGCGCCGCAAGAACGGCGAAGAGATGATCGGGCTGGAGACCAGCTTCGGCATCCGCGACGAAAGCGGGCAGGTGGTCCAGTTGCAGGGCTTCCTGCTGGACATCACCGCCAGAAAACAGGCCGAGGAGCAACTGCAGAAACACGCGGCCATGCTGGCGGCCGTCAACGAGCTTTCGGAGCGGTTCACCGGCTCGCTGGATGCCGAGGAGCTGATACGGACGGTGGTGCGGGACCTGCAGCCGGTGTTCGGCTGCGACACGGTGAGCGGCTACCTGGTGGACCGCATGACCGGGGAGGCGCGCCGCGTCGCTTCCTGCGGCTTCCTCAGCGAACTTGGGCGGCAGCCCCTGGTGTTTCCGTTGAGCGCCGAGCTGCTGGCGGCGCTGGAGGCGGCCCGGCGGGCCGTGCTGCCGTTGTCGGAGCTGCCGCCGCTGCCGGACCTGGTGGGCGCCGTCCGGCAGGCCGAGGGCCTGCGCTCGGCCTTTGCCATTCCCTTGCGCGCGGAGCCCGCCCTGGGCGCCGTTATCGTGTGCTGGCGGCAGGAGCGGGTGCTGTCGGCGGCCGAGGAAAGCCTGCTGAATGCCATCGGGCGCCAACTCAACGCGGCGCTGGAGAACGCCGCCCTGTACCAGCAGACCCGCCGGGCCTACGAGGAACTGCGCCGCACCCAGCAACAGCTTCTGCAGAGCGAAAAGATGGCTGCCGTCGGCCAACTGGTTTCCGGCGTGGCGCACGAGTTGAACAATCCGCTGACGGCCATCATCGGCTACGGCCAGTTGCTCGGTTCCTTGTTATCGGGCCAGCCGGCCGAGTATACCGACAAGCTGCTGCACCAGGCGCGAAGGACCCAGCGGATCATTCAGGACCTGCTCAGCTTCTCGCGCCAGAGCAAGCCGCAGCGCCAGCCGGTGGATCTCAACCAGGTGGTCGAGGAAGCGCTGCTGCTACGGGACTATGGGATGCGCACGGCCCACATCGGCATCGAGCGCAGTCTGGACGCCAACCTGCCGGCGGTCCATGGCGACCTGCACCAGCTTGAGCAGGTCTTCCTGAACATCGTCAACAACGCCGGCGATGAACTCCAGGCGCGAGGCGGCCGGGGCACCATCTGGGTGCGCAGTTGTGCCGAAGGGCGGCACGCGGTGGTGGAGATCCGCGACGACGGGTCGGGCCTGAAGGACCCCGGGCGCGTCTTCGATCCTTTTTACACCACCAAGCCGGTGGGGAAGGGAACCGGCCTGGGCTTGAGCATCTGTTACGGCATCATCAAGGAGCACGGCGGAGAGATCACCGCCGCCAACCACTCCTCGGGCGGCGCCGTGTTTACGGTGCGCCTGCCCATGGCCGCGGCCGCCGCGACATCAGTAGGCAGTAGGCAGTAAGCAGGAGGCAGGCCTACTGCCTACTGCTTTCACTTGTCACTCGTCACTCGTCACTCGCCACTGCTTTTGATACAATGCGGGGACACATGCCCCATTGGGTGATTCGGGTCTTCGTTCTGGCGCTGTTTCCCCTCGTCGCTGGGGCACAGGAGCGTCGTGACGTCATCGTCATAGTGTCGGAGCCGTGCGTCGTGGAGCAGGTAATCCGGGAAGAGCCGGAGCCGCGAGCCAGGCGGAGCCGCCTGTTGTCGGACGAGGGCGAGCGGCGCGCGGTGGTGTTGCGCTCCCGCAAGGCGCGGTTGGCGGCGGCCATCCGCGACACCGGCGCGGACCTCGTTGGCAGCACCGAATTCGTGCTGAACACGCTGCTGGTGCGCGCCACGCCGGAGCAACTCGAAGCGCTGCGCAGTCTGCCCGGCGTGGAGGCGGCGCTGGTTGCGCCGGAGATGCGGCTGTTCCTGGACGCCGCTGTACCGCTGGTGCGGGCGCCGGAGGCCTGGGCGCTGCTGGCCGGCGGAGAGGCCAACGCCGGCCGCGGCATCAAGATCGCCATCATCGATACGGGCATCGACCAGACCCACCCCATGTTCCCGCCCTCTGGGCTTGCGGCTCTTTCCGGCTATCCGAAGGGCGATACGCAGGCCATGATCGCGGGCTTTACGAACAACAAGGTGATCGTGGCCCGCGATTTCACGGGCGGGAACAGCGCCGCCGACACGGTTGGGCATGGAACGTTTGTGGCCGGGATTGCGGCCGGGGCCAGAGTCCAGTCGGTTTCGCCCTCGGCATCGATCAGCGGGGTGGCCCCCAAAGCCTATCTGGGCAATTACCGGGTGATACTCAACGGGAAGGCCTCCTCCAATGCGGTGATGGAGGCCATCGACGCCGCTATGCGCGACGGCATGGATGTCATCAACCTCAGCGTGGGCAGCAGCGAGCCGATTCCGCCCGAGCAGGACCCCTATGCCCGCGCGGTTCAGAATGCCAATGCCGTGGGTGTGGTGGTGGTGGCGGCGGCGGGCAATTCCGGCCCCGCGGCCCGAACGGTCAGCAGCCCGGCCTCTTTGCCGGCGGTGCTGGCTGTCGGGGCCACCAGCAACGCGCGGCGTTTTTCGGGAGCCGTAACCGTGGCCAGCGCCGACGGCGTGCCGGCCTCGCTGGCCCGGATGGGCGGCTTCCCCGGCAGCCAGCCGGTTTTCAGCTCGGTGTTCGGACCGGCGCCGCTGGCCGACGTCAGCACACTGGACCCCAGCGCCCTGGCCTGCTTGCCCAGCGCCAGCCTGCCCTCCGGCGTGATTCTGGCGCCCAAGAGCCTGAGCGGCAAGTTGGCGCTGATCAAGCGCGGGCTGTGTACCTTTACGGAGAAGATCCAGAACGCAGTGGCGGCCGGCGCCGTCGGCGCCATCATTTACAACAACGTGGATGACACGCCGCCGATGATGGATACGCGCGATGCGCAGATCCCGTCGATGATCATCAGCAAGGCCGAGGGCGAGGCGCTGGCCGGCTTCCTGGCGGCGCACCGGGCGCAGGCCAGCTTTGACCCGGCTTTATCGGCCTGGCCGTCCACCGCGGATGTGCTGGCGCGTTTCAGTGGCCGCGGGCCGGCGGGCGGCTCCACCCAGCCGGTCAAGCCCGACGTCCTGGCCCCGGGGCGCTTCATTCTTTCGGCGGCCCAGAACCAGTATGCCAGCGGCGATGTCTACAGTCTGTCGCGCTATGCCGTCGAAGACGGCACCAGCATGTCGTCGCCCATGGTCGCCGGGGCCGCGGCGCTGCTCATGCAGGCGCACCCCGAGTACTGCCAGGCCGCCAGCCGCAGCGCGGAGTGTGTCAACCTGGTCAAGTCGGCTCTGGTGAATACCGCCGTGCCAATCTCCGCGAGCGAGGATGGCGCGCCCATCAGCGCTCAGAATTCCGGCGCCGGCCGGCTGAACGTTTTGGCGGCGCTCACCTCCACCCTGCTGGCTCAGCCCACGGCCCTGAGTTTCGCGACCCATGCCCCGCGCTCCACCTATCGGGCCTCCCAACCGCTGAAGATCACCAATGCCGGCGCGGCCACCGATCTCTTGACCCTGCGGATCGTGCCCCGCCAGCCGCATCCCAGCGTCATCGTCGAGCTGGATAAGTCTTCGCTGTCCCTGGCGCCGGCCGGGAACGCCCAGGTTCTGGTGACGCTCTACAACACCGGTTTCACCCAGACCGTCGCCGAGGGCTCAGTCAACATCGCCAGCCAGGCCACCGGGAAAAGCATCAACATCCCCTATTGGGTGAGCTACGTTATGCCCGAGGTGAATCCGGGCGGCGTGGTCAACGCCGCCAGTTACCGCTCCGACAGCGGGGCGGCCCCCGGCTCGATCGTCTCGATTTTCGGCGTGGCGCTGTCGGCGGTGTCCGCGGCCGGCGCCGGCACTCTTCCTCTGCCCACGCTGCTGGGCGGCACCACGGCCGTGCTCAGCGTTGACTCAGGCAGCGGCCAGACCACGAAGATCGATATGCCGCTGTTCTACAGCTCCAGCGGCCAGGTGAACGCGCAGATTCCGTTCGAAGCCCGGCCGGGAACCACGGCCATTATGACGCTGAGCGTGGACGGATTGGCGGGGGCGCCGCTGGCCGTGCGCGTCGCGTCCTACAATCCCGGCTTGTTCAGCCGCACGCAGGACGGCAGCGGCCCAGGCGCCATCCTGCACGGCGATGCCACGCCGGTAACTTCCGACCGGCCGGCCCGCCCGGGCGAATCCGTCTCCTTGTACGCCACCGGACTGGGCGCGGTGGACAACCGGCCCGATACCGGCAAGGCGGCTTCTTCGCTGCTCTTGTCGAACACGCTGGTCCGGCCGGCCGTCTCCATCGGCGGCCGCGACGCGGTGGTGACCTTCTCGGGATTGGCGCCCGGATTCGTGGGCCTGTATCAGGTCAACGTGATTGTGCCGACGGACCTGGCCGACAGCGAGCACCCCGTGGTGCTCAATATCGGCGGTGTCTCCAGCAACACCGTGAAGCTCCCGGTCCGGCAATAGTCATGCCGCCGGCCTTGGCGGCCAGGTGCGGCCAACGATGAAAATGGCGCAATGCCGCAGGGCGCGTCCCGCGCCCCCCTTTGTAGCGCCAGCGTCTCGCCCGAATTCGGGCTCGCCGGTAACCGGTTGGCGAGCGGAGGGCGATTACCGGCGGGACGCCGCGGGCGTTTTCAGAGCAACCTCTCATCCTGGTGTGCCGCGACCCTGAGACGATAACGAGCGGCCGATGGAGCGCCGGCCTCCGGCCGGCCCTGGAGTTTCTACATCTTTTCATGCTGCGGCGGCCGAAGTGAAGGCTTCAGCCGAGGGATGGAGGCCGAGCGGGGCTAGCA
>JAPKYU010000271.1 GCA_026394175.1 Acidobacteriota bacterium
CGCAGCCCCAGGTTGAGCGTCAACTTTGAATTGACGCGCAAATCGTCCTGAAAAAACAAGCCGTTGTACAGTGTCTGAGCCGCGGCGTCGGTGTTCCTGTCAATGTAGCCGCTGCTGGGGATACCTAGAAGCATGGAAGCAATGCTTTGCCCCATTGCCGCCCCACTCGAATTATCCAGCGGGCCGCGTGTGTACGTGGAATCGAAATTGTAAACGCCGTCCGGATCGTGCTTGGGCAGGTTGTTTTCCCGGTAAGCACGCACATCCCAACCCATTCGGAAAGAGTGCCGGCCGTGCATCCAGGTGAGCGTCGGCTGGAAGAACAAGGTGTTCATCACGATGAAATTGCCCTGGGTGCCGCCCAGCCTGTCGTAGCCCGATACGTTGAACACCGGGAAATAATCGACCAGCATGTTCTGCAAGGTCTGCGGCGGGAAGCCCAGTTTGGCCGGGTCAAAGCCAAGGGCCTCCAGTCCGTTGGTGTGGAAATACCTCGTAATGCCTGCTCGCACGTTCAACACTTTGGTGGGGCCCACCAGGTAAACGTGGTCGTAATTGATGCCGCTGTTGCCGCGTTGGAAAGGCGACAGGGTCGGCTTGATCCCGTTGACCACCCCGGCCCACCCCATGCCTTCCGCGGTACTGTTGTGGTTGTAGACAGCCCGGAAGAAGAACCGGTTCTTATCCGTCAGGCTGTGGTCTACGCGGAAGTTGAGGTTCCTGTAGCGTTCTGCACCGTTGTCATTCGACAGGTAATTGTTCTGCCCCTGCGCTGTGCCCGCCTGATTCGGAATGGGGTAGTAGCTGACGACGTTCTTGCCGATTGTACTGAGACGGGCCGAGGGAATAATGTTGCCCGAGAACGCCGAGCGTTGAATGCGCCCGCCGGACGCTGTCACGGCGGTCGCCGGATCATAGATGATCATATTCTGGGAAAGAAGGCCGGAAAAATCGCCCTGCCGCTGCGCGATCGTCGGTACGGTGCGCAACGAACTGGATGGGGTATCCCAAAGGATGCCTTCGAAGGCGACAAAAAAGAAGCTCTTGTCATGTCCATCGTAGAGATGCGGGAGGCGGATGGGGCCGCCGCCGGTTCCGCCGAAGCGATGATACATCCACGACGCCGGTTCTGCCCCCGCGCGTTTCAGGAAGAAGTCCCTCGCCGCCCCGCTTTGCGGGCGGAAGAACTCGTAACCCGAGCCGTGGTATTGGTTCGTGCCGGAGCGCAGAATCATGTTGACGGTTGCGCCGGCCGTGTGTCCCTGCTGGGCGTCGAAGCTGACCGTCTCAACCTTGAACTCCTGCACCGCCTCCATGGGCGGGGTGTAGGAAACGCCCGCGGGGGTTGTGGCCGAGTTGGCGGGTTGCCCCATGTTCGGAGCTCCGTCAATGGTGATCTCCGATCCTCCCGGCGCTCCGCCAAGCACGAATGAAGCCGGGCCGCCGGAATCGAAGGGGCTCAGGCTCGCTGCGGTCTTGTTAGTGTACAGGACGCCGGCGGCCAACTGCACCAGGTACATTGGATTGCCCTCCGGCGTCGGAAGCTCAGAAATGCGGCGCCGGTCCACGACCGACCCCATGGAAGCGGTGGCCGTCTGCAGCAGCTCGCCGCTCGTCGTCACCTCGACGGTGCTCTGTATGCCGGATACTTCCAGCCGCAGATCCAGCCCGATTCGATCGGCCACCCGCACTTCGACACCGTTCCGCACCGCGTCCTTGAACCCGGCAAGCGAGGCGGTGACGTTATACTCACCAGGCATCAGGAACGGAATGGTATAAGTGCCTGACTGGGTGGTTACGGTCGATGTCGCTACGTTCGTCTTTGTGTTGACCGCAACAACCTTGGCGTTCGGGACTAAGCTCCCGGTGCTATCCGCCACTTGCCCGGTAATCGAACCGCGAAACTCCTGGCCGAACAGAGCCGGCGAGCTCGCGAGCACAGCCAGCAGAAGAACTACAATGATGCGTTTCATTTTGATTTCCCTTTCGGCTCCGCGGCGGGCAGGCGCCCCTTCTCATCCGCTATCCCTGAAACAGTAAAAAAATAGCGAGCCATCACGTCCCGCCACGTACGGGCATCTTCGACCTGCATGCGAAAACGGTTGAGGATGTCGGCGTGGCGTTCGGAGTCGATACGATCTTTCAGCGCGGCCCAGTCGCGGCTCATCGCCTCAAACCGTTCAACCGAGCTGAACAGCCCGTCGTAAATACCTTGTATGACCGTCTTGCCCGACCGGAACCGGTAACTATACGGCAGATGGTGGAAAAAGAGCAGGTAATCTTCCGGACAGGTGTCCGGCGATGCGAACATCGCCGCCGCCTGCGGCGCGTATTGCTTGAGGTAGCCCGTTCCAGTCTTCGGGGACGACCTGTCGATGCCGACGCCGTCGCGGTCCGCGCCATGTAGCTTCTCGCGCTTCTCGGGCCCCGGACAATTGCCCGACCAGGTGTACCGGTCGGCTGGGATGTCCGATTTCACCGTCATGGGGCCACCGAGCCCCAGCGGCCACGCCGTGTCTGCTTCGGCGGTCCAGGAATTCAGCAGGATTTTCGAAACCGTGCGGAGCACCACGGGATCGTTGCCGAACGTTTCCCGGACCCATTCCTCGGTGATCCGCTCGACGGAGAGGTCCGCATCCCACGAAAGGCGCCCGTACGCATAGATATTCGCCTGGTGCAGGATCTGGCCGGTCCAGTTCGGGCGGTCACCCACGGTAATAATCGCGGCGCTGCCGCCCAGCGGACGCTTGTCCAGCGCGCCGCTGATGATGCGCTTGACGGTCGATCCCGCTCCCTTGGCATGCGTATCGAAATCCAGGATCCGTTTCCACATCGGCGCAAGATAGCAGACGCTGGCATCGCGGCCCGTGGGCCCCCAGTAATCGAAGCCCTCAATCAGAAGATTGGTGCGCGGCATGGCTCCGAACAGGGGAGAAACGGGCTCGCGGAGTTGAAAGTCGATCGGCCCATGCTTCACTTGCAGCACCACGTTATCGGCGAACTTCCCGTCCAGCGGATGGAAGAAATCGTAAGCTTGCCTGGCCCTGTCGGCCTGGACTTCGGACGGGAACTCCTTCATGGCCGAGCCGTAAACGAAAGCGCGCCACATCACGATCCCGCCATGCGGCTTCAATGCCTCGGCCAGCATGTTGGCGCCGTCGGCGTGCGTCCGGTGGTAGGTCATCGGACCGGGTTCCTGTTCGGAATCGGCCTTTACCAGGAAGCCGCCGAAATCGGGAATCGCGGCGTAAATCTCGCCGGCCTTGCGGGCCCACCAGCGGCGAACCCCAGGGTCGAGCGGGTCCGCTGTCTTGGCGCCGTCAATTAGGATCGGGCTCTCGAAGCCGACCGAGATATAAAGCCGGACTCCGTACGGCCGGAAGGCGCCCGCGAGTGCGGCAAGTTTGGCGATGTAGGGCGCGGTGAGAAGCTTCCAGCCGGTGAGGCCGTGCTTGGATACGTTGACGTTGTTCACGACGACGCCGTTGATGGCCACCGAAGCCAGCAGGCGGGCGTAGTCGCGGTAGCGAGGGCTGAGGCGCGGCAGTTCGTCCCATTTCCAGATGCTGGCCGCCCGCAGTTCCCCGTCGGGGGATTGTTTAGCCGGCGTGCCTTTACGGGAACCGATCGGATAACCGTCGGTGTCGCGGCCCGGGTCCAGGTTGTCCCAGTGATCCACCAGCCGCAGCGGGCTGGTTGCGTGCTGCTCCACATTGAGCTTCGCCGGAACCGTTTCGGTCTGAACCAGCCGCAGGAAATGAAAAGCGCCGTACACCGCTCCGCGGTCTTCCTGGCCGGCAATGACGATAGCCGCTCCCTTGCCCACCGGAACAGAGCGGATGAGGAATCCTTCGGGACCAAGGCGCCTTAGAACGTCCGGTTGAATTCTTTCGGCCACGATACGCGACTTCGCGGTGCCCAGAATGACGTCTCCGTCCCGAACGCTTCCCCGCGTCAAGGCAATCGGTCTACCCAGGAGCCCGGAAAGTCCCCGTGTCAATTCCTCCCCGGCAGCCTTCACCGCCTCGGAATCCTGATCTGCAACTACTCTTCGGACAAGCGCTTGGCATTTTTCCAGGCATTCACCTGCAGCCAGGGTTCGGTACCGAAGCCAGGCCTCGTAGCCGTTTTCCGCGTGAGCCAGGAAGCCGCAAGCCGCTACCAACGCGGCAATCGCCATTGTCCGCTTCACCGCAATCATTGGGTGAAAGTTTTAGGATAGCCGCGGAATGCTGTCAAGGTATTAAACCGTAACAAAACGGTTTATAATTCGCGAAAAGGGGGACAACCTGCTTGCAGGGCACAATTCCCAACACGGCTCTACCCGGCGACGAAATCTCACCCAACGATGTGCGCCGGCATCTTGCTCTTGTCCTTCAAAGCAAGCCATTCCTGTCCTCTCGTCGGGGCAGCGAATTTCTGCGGTATGTCGTGGAGCACGCCCTGGCGCAAGACGAAGGGGGGTTGAAGGAACGGGTAATCGCCCTGGAGGTCTTTGGGAGAAAATCGGTCGGAGAAGGCATCGAAGATTCGGTGGTCCGGGTTTGCGCGCGAGAACTGCGAAAGCGCCTGGAACGATATTACGGCGAACAGGGCGCCAACGATTCAATTCGCATAGAACTGCCGGTCGGGTGTTACGCGCCCACGTTCCGTCGCAGCCAGGCGCCGGCCGGGGAACGCGCCGTCGCACAGTCGCGGCGAAGCTGGAAGCAGCCGTGGCTGGCCGCGCTCATCGTTGCCGGTATCCTGTTGGCGATTGCCTCAGCGGTGATCGCAAACAGTCGCTACCACAAGCACCCGAACTTCCGCACCTTCTGGGCCCCCGTAACCGAACGTCCCGGACCGGCGCTGGTCTGCGTCGGCCCTACTGTCGTCTATGGCTTTTCGCAGCGCATGACCGAGGAATACCTTCGCCGGCACCCCTCGGCCATTGAGGCCGGGCGTGAAGTGATCGACTTCCCTGCCGGAGGCCGTATTCCTGCCGACGACCTGGTAAGCTTCACCGATGACCGCTTCACAAGCGGTGCTTTGGACGCCGCTATTCGGCTCGCACAACTCCTGGAGAGGCACGGAAAGACCGCCCAGTTTCGGTTCGGGAGTGCGATCACCCAGGACGAGGCGAGGGAGCAGCCAATTATCCTGTTGGGTGCCTTTTCCAATCCTTGGGCGTTACAATGGAGCCTCGGTCTGCGGTACTACTTCCACCGCGAAATGGGTGAAGACGGAGTTCGGGTTTCGATTCGCGACCGTAAAGACCCGCGCAAGCAATGGTCGATTCCCTATCTGATTCGCGAGAGAACAACCGTGGACTTCGCCCTCGTTTCGCGGGTGGTCGATCCGGTTTCCCACAGCCCCGTGATCGGCCTCGCCGGGCTAACGCATTATGGAACACAGGCGGCTGCAGCCTACGTCACGAACGAGGCGATCTTGGACCAGGCGTTGCGCGACATTCCCGAAGTCTGGAAAAAGAGCAATCTTCAAATTGTGCTGGAGACACAAGTTATCAATCGGACGCCAACCCGGAGCTCAGTAGTCGCCTCTGCCGCATGGTAGGCAGGCGAAAGGCGGCGGCTAGGGCCCCGACCACTTAATCGCGTATCTTTTCCGCAGTCGGCTAATGTAGCGCCGGGCCTCGCGCCCGGCATGCCGGGGACGAGCCCCGGCGCTACATGCGAGAAACGAGATTCAGCGGTCCTAGCCTTTTAGCAGGTTGCGGAGCACGTAGGGCAGGATGCCGCCGTGGAGGTAATACTGCAGCTCCTGCGGGGTGTCGATGCGCACCCGCACCGAGAACTGCTTCTGGGCGCCGTCGCCGGCGGCGCGCACGCTGAGCTGCTTGCGCGGCTTCAGGTCGGTGACGCCGTCGATCTCGTAAATCTCCTGCCCGGTCAGCCCCAGCGAGGCGGCGTTCTCACCCGGCTGGAACTCCAGCGGGAGCACGCCCATGCCCACCAGGTTGCTGCGGTGGATGCGCTCGAAGCTCTCGGCGATGACCGCGCGCACGCCCAGCAGTACGGTGCCCTTGGCCGCCCAGTCGCGCGAGGAGCCCGATCCGTACTCCTTGCCGGCCAGGATGATCAGCGGCACGCCTTCGCCCTGGTATTTCATGGCCGCATCGAAGATGGGCATTCTCTCGCCATCGGGGAAGTGCAGCGTCCAGTTCCCCTCGGCGCCCGGAACCAGCAGGTTGCGCAGGCGGATGTTGCCGAAGGTGCCGCGCATCATGACCCCGTGGTTGCCGCGGCGCGCGCCGAAGCTGTTGAAATCGGCCTTCGCCACCCCCAGCGAGATGAGGTACTTGCCCGCCGGGCCGTCGGCCGGAATCGAGCCGGCCGGCGAGATGTGGTCGGTGGTGACGCTGTCGGCCAGCAGCGCCAGCACGCGCGCCCCGCGGACATCCCGGGGCGGGGCTGGCGCCGGCGGCAAATCCTCGAAGAACGGCGGGCGCTTGATGTAAGTGGACTGGGGATCCCAGGCAAACAGATCGCCGGTGGGAACGTCCAGCGATTTCCAGCGCTCGTCGCCTTCCAGGGCATTGGCGTTGGCGCGCTGGAACAGCTCCGAGCGCACCGCCGCCGCCATGGCCTGCTGGATTTCATTATCACTCGGCCAGAGGTCGCGGAGGAACACCGGCCGGCCCTGCGGGTCGTTTCCCAGCGGCTCGTTGTAGAGGTCGATGTCCATGGTGCCGGCCAGCGCGTAGGCCACCACCAGCGGCGGCGAGGCCAGGTAATTGGCGCGCACCAGCGGCTGGATGCGGCCCTCGAAATTGCGGTTGCCGCTGAGCACCGAAACCGCCACAAGCTGTTTGTCCTTCACCTCCCGCACCACCGATTCGGGCAGCGGCCCGCTGTTGCCGATACAGGTGGTGCAGCCATAGCCCACCAGGTAAAAGCCCAGTTGCTCCAAATAGGGCAGCAGCCCGGTCTCCTGCAGGTATTCGGTGACGGCCTTGGAGCCGGGCGCCAGGCTGGTCTTCACCCAGGGCTTGCTCTTCAGGCCGCGCTCGACGGCTTTCTTGGCCAGCAGGCCGGCGCCGATCAGCACCGATGGATTCGAGGTGTTGGTGCAGCTTGTAATCGAGGCGATGACCACCGCGCCATGATTCAGCTCCTGGCTCCCGGCCGGTTCGGCAACGGCGACGGTCGCGGCATCCTTGGCGGGCGCCGCCTTCAGCAATTGCGCCAGCGCTTCCTGGAACCTGGGCTTGGCCTGGCGCAGGGGCACGCGGTCGTGCGGCCGGCGCGGCCCGGCCAGACTGGGCTCGACGCTTGCCAGGTCTAGCTCCAGGGTGTCGGTGTAAACCGCTTCCGGCGCGTCGGCTGTGCGGAACAAACCCTGCTCCCTGCAATACGCCTCGACCGCTTTCACCTGTTGCTCGCTGCGGCCCGTCAGTCGCAGGTAACTGAGCGTCTGGTCATCCACCGGGAAGATGCCGATGGTGGCGCCGTATTCCGGCGACATGTTGGAGATGGTGGAGCGGTCGGCCGCCGGCAGGTTGTCGAGCCCCGGGCCGAAGTACTCGACGAATTTGCCGACTACGCCTTTCTTGCGCAGCATCTCGGTGATGGTCAGCACCACGTCGGTGGCCGTGACGCCTTCCGAGGGGCGACCCTTCAGCCGGAAGCCCACCACCGGCGGAATCAGCATGGAAATGGGCTGGCCCAGCATGCAGGCCTCGGCTTCGATGCCGCCCACGCCCCAGCCCACTACGCCGATGCCGTTCACCATGGTGGTGTGGGAATCGGTGCCCACCAGGCTGTCGGGGTACAGCACGGGCCGCCCGCCGTTGGCCGGCGCCGAGAATACCACGCGCGCCAGCGTCTCCAGGTTCACCTGGTGCACGATGCCCGTCTCCGGCGGCACCACGGTGAAATTGCGGAATGCCTTCTGCGCCCAGCGCAGGAACAGATAACGTTCGCGGTTCCGCTGGTACTCCAGGTCCGCGTTCTGCTGGAAAGCGTCCGGCGTGCCGTACTTGTCCACCTGCACGGAGTGATCGATGACCAGCTCGGCGGGCAGCAGGGGATTGATGCGCCCCGGGTCGCCGCCCATGCGCTTCACCGCATCGCGCATGGCCGCCAGGTCGGCGACCGCCGGCACGCCGGTGAAGTCTTGCAGCAGCACGCGGGCGGGGTGGAATTTGATTTCGTGGTCTTCGGTGGAGCGCGGATCCCAATTGGCCAGCGCCAGGATGTCGTCGCGCTTCACGAAGGTGCCGTCTTCGTGACGGAGCAGATTTTCCAGCAGGATCTTTAGTGAATAGGGCAGCCGGGCAACGCCCGGAAAGCCTTGGCGTTCCAGCGCCGCAAGGCTGTAGAAAGCGTACGTTTGGCCCTCAACC
>JAPKYU010000475.1 GCA_026394175.1 Acidobacteriota bacterium
GCCGTGCGGCGAGGCGACTTCAAGCTGATTCAGTTCCTCGATACCGGCCAGGCGGAACTTTATGACTTGCGGGAGGACCCGGGCGAAAGCAAGGATCTCTCGCCGTCGAACACCGCCAAGACTGGAGAACTGCAGAAAGCGCTGCGCGATTGGACCAGCCGGTTCCAGGCCGAAGGCGGACGATGACAGTCGCGCGGACACCAATCGGGAGAGCAAATGCCTAGCATCGCTATGTACGAATTCGATGCAACCATCTCGAGCGAGGACCAGCCGGAAATCCGCAATTGGGTCTGGCCGGGGTAAGAATGGCCCGTTTCTGAACGGCCGCAACCGAGCCGCCCGCCGCGGCGGGTAAGCGAGCGCCCGGGGTGCGATTCAGCAGTTTGTGAGGAGTGCGAAGAATCCTTCGCGGGTTATCCCAGCGGTCCGGATCAGAGCGGCAATCACACCGACGCCGACTTCAGTGTAGCGCGGAACAATCAGGGGGCGGGCCGTGCCCGGCTTTTCCAGTTTTATGTGGCTGCCTCTTTGGCCCGTCCACCTGTAGCCGAGCTGTTCAAAAACGCGAACGGGCGTTCGCCAATGGAGCGGCGTCAGGCGGGACATTCGACTTTCCTGTCAAACCCCAACGGGACGGGGACCACCAGCGGAAACGCCTTCCGCGGCAAGCGCCGCGGCCCGTTTTTTGACGGCACAAGGCCGAGTTCTTTCAGCGCGCGATCGAGCGTTCCTCGTTCCAGGCAACTGAGCAGGAAAAGCTGGGCCGCCTCAATCAGGTTTTTCCTGGCCTCGGCCACCGTTCGGCCCTGGGTGGCAATATCCAGCGGCGGGCAGTAAGCGACGTACCATCCCCGCTCCCGCTTCATTGTGCCGAACAACTTGAACTCTGCTTGGATGGTCATCTGTGCCCCGGCTCCTGAGGGAAAGTATAGCAGGAATGGACAGCACCGCCAGCCACCGCCCGGCCATCATGCTATTGCGCCAATGGCCTCCGCTCGCCGCGTATGCCGGTCGTCCGCGGATCGTCGTGGTTCCGGCCACGCCGATCTGCGTTGATCCGGGTCCAATCCCGGGGCTATTCGGTGCTGTAGGAGATTTCGATGCGGCGGGAGGCGCGCGCGGCCACAACGAGCACCAGCGCGGTCAGCGCCAGCAGGCCCGCCACCGACCAGAAGTGCGAGGCCGGCTCCGCCGGCGACAACAACATGCGGATGAAGGCCGGCGCACTGTTGTCCATCGGCGCCGGGATGGGGCACAGCGACTGCAGATAATAAAGGACGCTGACCTTCTGCAACGTGGCCGGCAGGAACCCGTTGATGGCTTCCCATAACAGCAGGGTGGCCGCCGGCACGATGGGGTTGCGCAGAAGCAATCCGGCAGCCAGGAACACGCTGCCATAGCCGACGCAGCCCAGCGCCGCCGCGGCCGCGTACCAAAAGGCGTGCGACAGCCCCGAGGCCTGCCAGTAGACCTGGACCTCGCCCGGGTCGTGGGGCCACAGCATGGCCGCGAAGCACAGCAGCGCGCCGCCGGTGAAGATCACCACGGCGGCCACCAGGCCCGCCGCGTACTTGCCCAACAGCAACACCTCCCGCCGGATTGGCGCCAGGAACCAGAAGTGCAGCGTCTTGTCCAGCATGTCCCCCCGGAACAGGTTCATGAAAATGCCCAGGCAGCCGAAGAAAATGGCCAGCCGCAGGTAGAAATACTGGAACAGGCCGGCAAACACCTGCCGGTCTTCCTCGAGATTGAGGAGCGGGCGGATGCTCTTGCTGCGCAGCACGCCGTTTTCGAACCACAGATCGGCCCGGCGCCGGCCGTCGAAGTACGTGAGCCGGCGACGCTGCTCACGCTTCTCTTCCCACACTCTGGGCTCCGAGTCTTTTCCCGAGCCTTCGCGGAGCACGCGCCGCCGGTGGTCCCACTTTTCGTCGGACACCGGCGTGCCCAGGCGGCCGCGCACCGCCTCGCTGGTCTCGCCCTGCTTGATGCCGTCGAGCAGCGCCGCCGGCGTGAAGCCCTTGGCCGACCAGCGCTGGCGGTCAATCTTGGCCTCGATGCCGTGCCCGATGAAGACTACGGCCGGAAACAGAGCCAGCAAATAAACCCAGAAAGAGCGCTTGGAGAAAAAGGCGCGCCGCAACTCGACCCGGGCGATGGTGCAGGCCTGCCTGGCGCGGAAGCTGATGGTCGCGGTCATCGCCCACCTCCGATGAGGTACTCGTAGAGGGCATCGACGTTCTCGTCGGCCGGCACCACGCCGTCGATCTCGTGCCCGGCGAGCGCGATGCGGCTCAGGGCCCGCGCGAATTGCTCGCGGTCCTTGGTGAGCACCAGCATGCCCTGCCGGTCGTCGTTCAGCTTGATCTCGGTGACGTGGTCTTCGTTGAACAACAGCGCCGCGATCCGGGAAGCGTCGCGGCAGCGAATGACGAACTGGCTGGGATGGTCGTGGATTTCCTCGCGCACGCCCCGGATCTCGCCCTCGGCCACGATCATGCCGTTGGCGATCAGGATCACCTGGTCGCTGATGACATCGACCTCCTGAAGGACGTGGCTGGAAAGGATCACGTGGCGGCCTTCGGCGGCCCAGGCGCGAAACAGCGCGATGGTCTCGGCGCGCACCAGGGGGTCCAGGCCGTTGAGCGGCTCGTCGAGCACCAGCACCTGGGGGTTGTGGGCGATGGCCTGCGCCAGGCGTACCCGCTGCCTCATTCCTTTGGAGTAGGCCGCCACCTTGCGGTGCGCCGCCTCCGTCATGCTGACCCACTCCAGCGCCTTCCAGGCTTTCTCCTCGGCTTCGGCGCGCGAGCAGCCGAACAGCAGCAGGCCCGTGGTGATGAACTCGAAGCCGGTGGCCCAGCGCGGCGCCGCATCGTACTGCGTGGCGTAGCCGGTGAAGCGCATCATAGTTTCGGGGTCCCTGGGCGAGACGCCCAGCACCGAGATGGAGCCGCGATCCGGGAGGATCAGGCCCGTCAGCAGGTTCATCAGCGTGGTCTTGCCGGAGCCGTTGGGGCCCACAAGGCTGGTGATGCCCGGCGGAATGCGCAGGCTAACTCGATTCACACCAAGCACTTCGCCGTAAAACTTCGAGATATCGTCGAAGATGACTTCAGCCGTTGTCACAAAAGGACCTCTTGCCGTGTACCGGCCTGCCACTTCACGAGATCACCTCCACGGGACGCAGCTTGCGCTCCAGCACCACCACCAGCAGCACGCCCAGCACCACCAGCGTCCCGATACACTCGGCCGTGTTCAGCCCCAGCGGGGTTTCCACGTCCAGCATATCGCACCAGATCTGGTACATGGCCGCCGTCGGGCTGAGGACCGATCCCCATTCCACACGGAAGACCGTGTTCACCATCTTGGCGACGCCGCCCAGGACAAAGAAGAAGCCCAGCACCAGCCCGCCGGCCACCACCCGCCACCTCACGTAGGCGGAGCAGGCCAGGGCCACCAGGCTGACGATCAACACCCAGATGAGGAAGCCGGCGACCACGCCGACGCCCAGCCGCCAGTTCTCGGAAAACCAGCCCCGGCCCGCCATGCCCACCTGCATGAAAAACAACGCGGCGCCCGGAATCCAGGTGACCAGCGAGAGCATGCCGATCAGGACCAGGAGCCTCGCCAGCACGTAATCGGGGCGCGACATGGGCCGGCTGAAATACAGCGGCAGGGCGTTGTTGGCCAGGTCGGAGGCGATCAAGCCGGGGCCGGCCAGCGCCGCCAGCAGCACGGCGAACACGGCCTGGGCATTCATGAACACCAGGAAGAATTTCCCGTTGACCTCCAGGAAATTCTTGAAGCCGCCCCCGAGGCCCGCCCACAGCTCGGAGTGGTTGGCCAGGTAGATGAAGACCGCGCAGAACAGCGGCCAGATCATGGCGCCCACCAGCAGGATCACCACCTGGCGTTGCTGGAATAGGCGCTCCCAGGCGAACCGCGGCGCCACCAGGAACCGCGCCCAGTAGCCCGTCAGCGGGCCTTGATACCGCTGATACCCACGCCTGTAGACTGCCATAGCTTCAATTTCGGATTGCGGATTGCGGATTTCGGATTTGAAGGAGCTTGAAATCCGCAATCCGAAATCCGCAATCCGCAATTCAAACCGTGAGCGATTTCTCCGCGGCGGCCTCGCCCGGCGTGTGCTGGATGTGGCCCACGGCCTTGAGGAAAATCTCCTCCAGCGTGTCGCGCCGGTGTGTCAGCTTCCGCACGTGCAGGCCCTGGCGTCCCAGCAGCGCCCACAGCGACTGGATCTCGATGCTGGGCGGCAGCACGATGCGCCAGCGCCCGCCCCCCTCGCGAACGCCGTCGGCACCGATCTCGGCCAGCGCCCCGCTCAATTCCTGGTCCTCGCCGATGACTTCCAGCTCCACAAAACAGCGGTTCGAGCGCCGCTCCGCTTCCAGGTCGGCCTGGTGCACGACCAGGCCGTTGTTCATGATGACCACCTCGTCGCACACCTGCTCGACGTCCAGCAGCAGGTGCGAGCAGACCACGACGTTCATTCCGTGGTCGTCCTTCATCTCCCGCACCAGCTTCAGCATGCGCTGCCGGGCCGCTGGATCCAGGCCGTTGGTGGGCTCATCGAGGATCACCAGTTCCGGTCCGTGCACGATGGCCTGCGCCAGCTTCGCCATCTGCTTCATTCCCAGCGAGTAAGTGCCCAAGGGGCGGTACCGGGCCTCGCCCAGGCCGACGTGGAACAGCACCTCATGCGCTTTCTCCAGGGCCGTCTCGCGGGGCAGGCCCGAAAGCTCGCCCATCAGGCGAAGGAACGACACCGCCGTCATGTTAGCGATGAAGGATTCGGTCTCGGGCATGTAGCCGACGCGGGCGCGCACTTCCCGCACTTGGCGGTGGCAGTCGTAGCCCAGCACGCGGGCGCGTCCGGCCAGGGGCTTGTGAAAGCCGAGCAGGGTCTGGATCAGCGTCGATTTCCCGGCGCCGTTGGGCCCCAGCAGCCCGATGGCTTTGCCGGCGCCGGAAGCGCCCAGGCGGCAGGAGATCCCCAGCAGGATCTCCCGCCGCCCGAGCTTGACCCGGAGGCCGTCGAGTTCAATGACGGGCGAAGTCATGTCGGCCCTGTGCTCTTCCCTTTCCCGCCGGCCCGGCCGCGGCGCCGGCCAGCAGCGAGTCAAGGACGAGGCTCGATAACCGAGTACGACTGGCGGCCCGGATTTGTTCCGCTTCGGCGTTGAAAACCACCAGGAGCGGGTTGCGGCTGGCCAGCAGGTTCTTGAGCGACCCGGCCGGCAGAAGCTGGATAAAACTCTCCAGTGCGCCGGTGTTCAGCCACAGGAATCCGGAGGGATGCAGCCCCGCCGCGGCGGGCAACTGCTGCTGGAAGGCCGCCGACCAGATCAGCGGGAAGCCGCCGCCGCGGGTGGCAATGGCCCGCTCCAGCAGCGCCCGGTCGGCGCCGGCCAGCAGGTAACCGCGGTCGTACGTCCAGGCGAAGCCCAGACCCGCCACAGAGGATTTGATGGTACTGAAGGCGCGGCCGTTCACCGTCTCCTGCTCCAGCGCCAGCCGCTTGTCCTGGTCCTCCGGCTTCAACTCGGCATTGAAGATGTCCACCAGCCGGCGGAAGCTGGCATCGAGCGCCGCGGGCCTGTAAACCGCCAGCGCCGACACCCAACCCGGGATGGGCACCGAGGGCCGCTCAACGGCGATGGCGAAATCGGTTCCCACCGACGCGGCGATGTCGTCGGCCAGGCTGAAGCCGAGCTTCGCTTCCACTTTCGCGAGCTCAGCCGGGAAGTTCGCATTGACCTTGGCGATCTGCGCCACCAGTTCGTCGAACAACTGGCGCGGCTCGCGCACGCAGGCCGCAACGGCCAGAACCGCATCGCTGGAAATGTACTCAGCGGCGCCGGAAACGCCGCCCGGCGCCAGCCAGGATGCCAGGCCGGCGCGGGGGCCGCGGAAGACCAGCACGGCTTCGTTCTCTTCCCCGCCCTGCGCCGCGCGCTGCTCGAGGAAGAGGTAGCGAATGCCGCCCGTTCCGGTGGCAGCCAGTATGGGTCCCGCAGTTCCAGGGTCGATGGAAGAAACATCCGTCGCCAGCAGCCAGCCGGCGCCGCGCTGGTAGCGCCGCGCGAGCTCGCCGGCGAAGGCGCTGGATGCGCCCCGCCCGGCGCTCAGGACGGCCCACTGCAAGTGCGCCGGCGAGTCGGACACCAGCATGACGCGGTCGGTTACCCAGGAAAGCACCTTATTGTCCTTTGCCGCCACCGCTTGCAGGGCTTTGGTCAGGGCATCGCGCTTGCCGGCCTGCACTTCAGCCACAACGACCGGGATCATGGCCCGCTCGCCCGGTACCCGTGCCAGCAGGAAGACGATCTCTTCGCCGAGCATGGGCGTGAGGGCCTGGGCGGCATCGACGAATCCCTTCAGTTCCCTGCCCTCGCGGGAATCCCACCATTGGCGGAAGGCCGGGCTTTCGGCGGCCTGCTGCTCGGCCAGAACCAGCGACTCGCGGATGGTGCCGGCGAGGTTGGGCGCCGCGCCATAAAGGACGACGCCGTCGGGCAGGTACTGCACCAGCCGGGCCTGGGTACGCGGCGCCGTCGCCGGGATCTCGGCAATGCGCCGTTCCAGCTTAGCGAAATCGCCCAGCAGCGTCAGGTACCTCTCCGACTCGCTGCTCCAGGCCACGGCATCCCGCACCGTCACATTCTGGAGCGCGGGGTTGGAAGCCGCCTGCTCACCCGGCTTCAGCAGGCGGCGGCCGCCGCGCTGCGTGACTTCGACCGAGCCCTCGATCACCGAAACCACCGAGCCGCTGATGCCGGCCGACACGGCGAACACCGTGCCCTTTACCGAGGCCAGCGAGTCGCGGGTCTGCACGCGCAGCCGG
>JAPKYU010000281.1 GCA_026394175.1 Acidobacteriota bacterium
GTGTATGAAGTCGCGCGCGAGCAGAGCTTTCACGCCGCCGGCATTGAGACGCTGGCATTGACGGTGGCCGGCGCCGAGTTCCTGGCGCTGACGCTGCAGGGCGTGTCGGCGCGCACCGAGGCGGCTTTCGAGGAGGTCCGCCGGACCCTGGCGGAGCGCCCCGCGCCTCCTGCGCCGGCGCCGCTGCGTCCCGCGCAGTACGACCAGCCGATGTACATCATCGTGGTGGGCGGCGGCAAGGTGGGCTATTACCTGGGCCGCATGCTGCTCAACAAGGGCCACGAGGTGACCATCATCGAGAACAATCCCGAGATTTACGCCCTGGTGTCCAACCAGGTGGAGTGTCCGGTGATCCGCGGCGACGGCTCGACCGCCGAAGTCCTGGAGAAGGCCGGGGCCAACCGCTGCAACGTTTTCGTGGCGGTCACCAACCACGATCACGACAATCTGATCGCCTGCCAGGTGGCTAAGTTCCACTTCGGAATCCCGAAGACCATCGCCCGCGTGAAGAACCCCAAGAACGAATCGGTGCTGCAGAAGCTGGGCGTCGATATTACGGTCAGCTCCACGGCGCTGATCAGCGAGATCATTGAGAGCGCGCTGCCGGCCAGCAAGATCCGCACGGTGCTCAACATCCGCGCCGGCAACCTGGAGATACTGGAATTCTCGCTCGACGCCAGCTCACCCGTCGTCGGCAAGCACTTAAAGGACGTGGTCTTCCCGCCCAATACCAACATCGTCACCCTGCTGCGCGACGGCCAGGCGCTGGTGCCCCGCGGGGAAACCGCCTTCCAACAGGACGACACAGTGCTGGCGCTGGCCCACACTTCCGTCGAGGGGGAACTTCGCAGGACGTTGCTCGGCGGGGAATAGGTCCAAGGGTCCCGGTGACTTTGGACCTTGGACCTTGGACCTTGGACCTCACATCGCTTCGGGGACTTCCACACCCAGCAGATCCAGCGCGCGTTCAAGCTGCGAGCGCACGTAGCCGGTCAGCCACAGCAAAAACAATTTCCGGTCCGGGTCCGGCTCGCGCAGGATGGGATGGCGGTGGTAGAAGTTGTTGAAGGCCTGGGCGAGCTGAAACGCGAACTTGGCCAGCACCGACGGCTCGCTGGTGGACATTGCCTGCTCGGCAAAAGCGGTGGTCTGCGATGCCAGCACGGCAAGCTGCCAGTACTCGGCGCCGGATTCCGACTGCACCGCCGCTGCCAGCGCCGCTTCCGACAGGCGGCTGAAGTCCGGTTGCCCGCCGAGCTTGCGGAAGATGCCGGTCGCGCGCACCGCCGCGTATTGCACGTAAGGCCCGGTCTCGCCCTCGAAGCTTAGGGCCTCGGCGAAATCGAACGCGATGACCGTGGCGCGGGTGTACTTGAGCAGGAAGTAGCGCAGAGCGCCAATGGCGATTTGCCGCGCGGTACGGCGGTGGAACTCCTCGGGCTCCTCCGGGTGGCGGGAGCGTACTTCCTCGAGCGCCCGGTTCTGCAACTGGTCGATCAAATCGTCGGCCTTCACCCCCAGCCCCTTGCGTCCCGAGACTTCCACGTAGGGGCGCTTCTGGTCCTCTTCGGACAATTCGATTCCCAGGTCTTTCGAGCAGCGCGGCGAAAGCGCCACCATCTCGTAGGCAAAATGAACGGATTTTTCGGCCTGCTCCTTATAGCCCAGGGCGAGCAGCCCCAGGGCCACAATGTTCTGCAGGTAGGACTGGCGCACGTCGATCACGTTGTAGACCAGGGCGCCGTGGCCGAAGGCCGGGGCGGCGTGGTCCTCGTCGCCGGCGGCCGTCACCCAGAGCTGGCGCCCGCCGGGATAGCGATGGAACAACCGGTAGCCGAAGTCGCGGCCCAGCAGGCCGAATTTCCAGAGTTGATAGGCAATGTCCTTGCCCACGTAGGTGACCGTGCCGTTGGAGCGGACGATGATCTTGGTATCGTCGGGCGAGCGCTCGGCCGCGTCGGAGTCTTCGACGGCCGCGCCGGTGGAGTCGGCCGGCATCACCCAGCAGCCCTTGTTTTTCCCTTCGCTCTCCAGGTAAATGGCGCCGCGTTCTTTCAGCAGGGCGAAGGCCTGGTCCCAGAATTTCAGCTTCAGGATTTCGCTTTCGCGCGGCAGCAGATCGTACTCCACGTTCAGCCGGTACATGGTGGCCAGGTGGTAGCGCACGATGGTGTCGGCCACCACCTCGGCCAGCCGCGCGCTTTCGCCCTGGCCGTGCTCGACCTCCTGCATGGTGCGGCCACGCAACTCCAGCCGCGCCGGATCCTCGTCGTACCAGCGCGAGACGCGGGCGTACAGGTCCCAGCAGTAGTAGTCGAAGCGCACGGCCGGATCGGCCGCCAGGCGCCGGACATCGTCGCTGGTCTTGTTCTCCAGGTAGCGGAATCCGACCACCGCGTCGGCCACCTGCACGCCGGTGTTGTCGATGTAGTTCTGGACCTCGACCTGACGCCCGCGGCTGCGCAGGATGCGAACGAAGGTATCGCCCAGCGCCGCGTTCCGCAGATGGCCGATGTGCGCGGCCTTGTTGGGATTGATGTTGGTGTGCTCGACGATGATCTTCCCCTCCGCCGGCGCGGGGCGGTCCTCGGCGCCGGCCGCCAGGCGGGCCAGGAATGCCGTTCGGTCGAAAAAAACATTGATGTAGCCGCCGCCGGCGGCCTCCAGGCGCGCCACCCCCTGGATGGGCCCGATGGTTTCCACCACTTCGTTGGCGATCTGCCGCGGCGGGCGCTTCAAGGCTTTCGCCAGCTCGAAGCAGAACGGCAGCGCCATTTCCCCGAATTCCGGCCGGCGCGGCTGTTCGATCATGATCGGTGCCGAAACGTTGAACCGCTCGCGGATGAACCGCTCGAATGTATTGCGGAGGCGCGTTTGCAAATCCAGATACATTGATCAATCCGGGACGAGCAGCCGCAGATTGCGCAGATGGCACGGATTATCTGTGAAATCCGCGCAATCTGCGGCTAGCTTTCCTTGTCAGTTCGTCAGTAATGATTCAGAATGATAGGTTTGAGCGCGGAGTGTCAACCGTCAAGTGTGTCGGCGGCCCGGCGGCTGCTGGCCGAGGTGTCGCGCGTGGTGGTGCTCACCGGCGCCGGCGTGTCGGAGGAAAGCGGCGTGCCCACCTTCCGTGGCCCGGGCGGGCTGTGGCGGCAGTTTCGGCCGGAAGACCTGGCCACGCCGGAAGCCTTCGGGCGCGACCCGCGCCTGGTGTGGGAATGGTACAACTGGCGGCGGGAGAAGATTGCGGCCGTGGAGCCGAACCCGGCCCACCGCGCCCTTGCGGAGCTGGAAGCGCGGCTGAAGGCAGGAGCGACCGCGCCCGTCCGTCCGCTCACGCTGGTCACGCAGAACGTGGATGACCTGCACGAGCGTGCCGGGTCGCGCGCCGTCTTGCACCTGCACGGCGAGATCTGGCGCCTGCGCTGCACCGGTTGCGGGCGCGAGGATTACGACCGGCGCGTGCCGCTCGACCCGCTGCCTCCGGTGTGCGCCTGCGGCAGCCTGTTGCGCCCGGCGGTGGTCTGGTTCGGAGAGGCGCTGGCGCCCGACACTTGGGACGCCGCGGTTGGCGCGGCCCAGGCCTGCGAGCTGGTGCTGGTGGTGGGGACCTCGGCACTGGTTTACCCGGCGGCCTCGCTGCCCGCCATCGCCTTGCAGGCAGGCGCGCGGCTGATTGAGGTCAACCGCGACCCGACGCCGCTCACGCCCCGCGCCGACGTATCATTGCAGGGCAAGGCCGGCGATTTGCTGCCACAATTGCTGTAGGTCCAAGGTCCAAGGTCGATGTCGGCCTAGACCTTTGGACCTTGGACCTTTGACGTGAGAATTGCATACCTGGAGTGCTATAGCGGGATCAGCGGCGACATGCTGCTGGGCGCCCTGGCCGACGCTGGGGCGCCGGCGGCCGAGTTGGGTGCGATTCCGCTGCGCCTCGGCCTGCCCGGCGCTTCGCTGGACCTGGCGCGCACCGAGCGGATGCACATCGCCGCCACGCAGGCCCGCGTCCACGAGACGGATTCGTCCGGTGGCCCGCACCGCTCGCTGGCCTCGATTGAAGCGCTGATCGAGGGCGCGGAGCTTTCGCCGCGCGTTCGGCAGAACGCCATCGCCGTGTTTCGCCGGCTGGGCGAGGTGGAAGCGCGCATCCACGGCGTGCCGCTCGAGCAGGTGCATTTCCACGAGGTAGGCGCGGTCGATTCGCTGATCGATATCGTCGGCGCTTGCGCCGGCCTGGAGTTGCTCGGCGCCGAGAAGGTGTATTGTTCGCCGCTGAACGTCGGCGGCGGCACGGCGCGCACCGAGCACGGCGAGCTGCCCGCGCCCGCCCCGGCCACCATCGAGCTGCTGAAGGCCGTCGGCGCTCCGGTCTATTCCTCGGGGATCCAGGCGGAACTGGTGACGCCCACCGGGGCGGCGCTGGTTGCCACGCTGGCCTCGGGCTTCGGCGCCATGCCCGCCATGAAGCTGGTCGCCGCCGGCTATGGCGCGGGATCAAAAGATTTCCCCGACCGGGCCAACGTTCTGCGCATCCTTATAGGCGAGGCGCCTGACGCGGCGGCGCACGCGGCGGCCGGGCGGCTGGAGAGCGCCGCGCCGGCAGCGACGGTCTGCCTGATTGAGGCCAACATCGACGACATGAACCCGCAGATCGCCGGCCACCTGGTCGAGCAGGCCATGGCCGCGGGCGCCCTGGACATTTTCTTCACGCCGGTGCAGATGAAGAAGAACCGGGCGGGAACGCTGGTGACCCTGGTGGCCGACCTCGCCGACCGCGAGCGGCTGGCACGCCTGCTGTTCACCGAAAGCACCACCATCGGCGTGCGCTTCCTGGCGGCCGAGCGCCGCGTGCTGGATCGCGCCCAGGTTTCGGTCCAGACCGACTACGGGCCGGTGCGGGTGAAGGTCAGCCGCCTGGAGGGCCAGGTGATGAACTTCGCGCCGGAATACGAGGACTGCCGGCGGATCGCCCGCGAGCAACGCGTGCCGCTGAAGAGAGTGCTGGCCGAGGCCGGCCGCCGTTACCTGGAACAGTACGGGAAAGGCTCTGGGCTGTAGGCTGTAGACTGTGGGCTGTGGGTGCGTCGCCGGACGGTCCCCGCTTTTCCCACAGCCCACGGCCCACGGCCTACAGCCTGCGAGCGCGGAACAAAAACCATGAGCAAGTACTACCTGACCACACCGCTGTATTACGTGAATGCCCAGCCGCACCTGGGTCACACCTACTCGACCATTGTCGCCGATGTGATCCGGCGCTTCCGCCGCATGCAGGGGCACGAGGCGCTGATGCTGACCGGCACCGACGAGCACGGCCAGAAAGTGGAGCGCTCCGCCCAGGCCGCCGGCGTGGAGCCGCAGGCCTTCACCGACGAGGTGGCGCAGTCGTTCCGGGCGCTGTGGGACGAGCTGGGCTTGCAGTACGACTTCTTCATCCGCACCACGGACCCGCGCCACAAGGTCGCGGTGCAGAAGTTCTACCACCTGGTGGAGAAGGCGGGTTACATCTACAAGGGCGGCT
>JAPKYU010000179.1 GCA_026394175.1 Acidobacteriota bacterium
GGGACCGCAGGGGACGGCCTGGCTCAGACCCCGGGCGCCATAGTCACCGTGGCGGGCACCGGTCAAGAAGGCTACGGCGGGGATGGGAGGCCTGCCACCGCGGCCCAGTTGCGGTCTCCCTGTTGTGTCGCAGTGGATGCCGCCGGCAATCTCTTCATCAGCGACACGGGCAACCACCGCATCCGCAAGATCAGACCTGACGGAACCATCACGACGGTGGCGGGCTCCGATAAATCCGGCTACGGCGGGGATGGAGGACCTGCCACCGCGGCCCTGCTGGCCTACCCCGGTTGTGCCGCGCTGGACGTCGCCGGCAATCTCTTCATCAGCGACGCGAGCAATCACCGCATCCGCAAGGTCAGCCCCGACGGGAACATCTCGACAGTGGCGGGCTCCGATAAATCCGGCTACGGCGGGGACGGGTGACCTGCCACCGCGGCCCTGTTGGCTTACCCCGAGGGGGTCGCGGTGGACTCTGCCGGCAACCTGTTCATCGCCGACGCGGGCAACCACCGCATCCGCAAGGTCAGCTCTGACGGGAACATCTCGACAGTGGCGGGCGCGGGCAAACCGGGCTACGGCGGGGATGGAGGGCCTGCCACTGCGGCCCTCCTGTCATATCCCTCCCGTGTGGCGGTGGACTCTGCCGGGAACCTGTTTATCGCCGACGCGGGCAACCACCGCATCCGCAAGGTCAGCTCTACTAATGGGAACATCTCGACGGTGGCAGGCACTGGGGAAAAGGGCTACAAGGGGGACGAGGGACCTGCCGCCTCGGCTTGGTTGCTCAACCCCTTCGGCCTCGCGGTGGACTCCGCCGGCAACCTGTTTATCGCCGACACAGGCAACAGCCGCATCCGCAAGGTCAGCTCTACTAATGGGAACATCTCGACGGTGGCAGGTACGGAGGGAAGAGGCTACAGCGGGGAGGGAGCCGCTGCCAGCGCCGCGCGGTTGAATAGCCCCTTTGGGATCGCGGTGGACTTCGCCGGCAACCTCTTCATCGCCGACACTATGAACGACCGCGTCCGGAGCGTCGTCGGCCCAGGCGCTACCACCTGCACCCTCGCCTGTTCGGCCACCGCGCCCACCTCGGCTTCCACCGAGGAGCAGATTCCTTTCTCCGCCACGGCCGTCCCGCAGGGCTGCACGGGAGGCGTCTCCTACGACTGGTCCTTCGGCGACGGGGGCCGATCGTCCCTACAGAACCCTACGCACGCCTACACCGCCCCCGGATCCTTCGCCTGGACCATGACGGCGCGTGCGGGGGCCGCGCTGTGTTCCAGGAGCGGAAGCCTTGTCATCTCCGCGCAAAGCGCTGCCCATCGGGTCCGTATCCGCGCGCTGGACGAGGCCCGGACGCCCCCCAACGTAAGCACCTTCCCAGGACAAACGCTGTACTGGCACTATGCGATGGAAACTGAAGCCGGCACTCCGGCGCCGGCGGCCACGGTGAGTGTGGACATTACTCCCGTCGGGTTCAGTCCTTCGCCCGGAGCATTCGCTTTCCAGATGGAAGAAGCCGGGCATTTGGTGGTGAAGGCCGAGGTGGACGGCTTGAACCTGACGTCTTGCTCCTCCGGCTGCTCGTTCTCTTTCCGGACCGGGGCGGACGCGGTGACGCTGGATGGCCAGCCCTACGAGCTGGTGGAGGCGCCGCCGGCGGTTTCGCTCTTCCTCGGCGATCCTCCGACCGTCGATGCCTGGGACGTGTTCGGCGAACTGGCCGCGGGGGCGACCGGCTGCCTGGGCGCCTGCGGGCAGGCTGGGAACGTCACCGCCAGCGTGGCCGCGGCCCGGCTTTCCGGTCCCCTATCCGGCGGCGCCGGGATGCGGCTGGAGCAGGACCGGCGCCAACTCCACCGCGCCGGCCGCGGAATCTCGCTCCGCCGGCGCTTCTCCCTCGCCTCGGGGGCGGGGCTAATAGCTCCGGCTTTCGAATTCCCAGCCGGCCCGCGGGAGGAGGCCTCGATTCCGGTGGGCGCCTCCACGGGCGGCAGCTACGGGTTCACTGGCAGCCAGGTCGTCTCCTACGGAGGGGACTCCGAAAAAGAAGCCCGACTCGTCCACGCCGCCTTCACCTTGGAATCGCTTTCCCTGGCCGGGGTGCCCCTCTCGCCGGTCGCCGGCGTCATGCTGCTGGCAACGGTGGAGTCCCTCAACGGACTCAGCGGGGGCGCCAACCCCATGCCGGCGAGCCGGAAGGAGTGGACGGCGGGGACCACCCTGGAGGGCAAGCTCTCCCCGGACGTAGGGTACCCCGGACTCTGGAGCGCGTCTTCCCCTCCCCGCCTGGTGCTGGGGGGAACGATGACGGGGGTGCTGGAGCAACAGGCGGGGGTGGAATTCGGACCGGAGTCCAGCGTCCAGAACTACGTGAATCGCATCCGATGGGCGGGCGGGGCCGATGGGGAGACGGTCGGCGATTTCGGAGATGCCGGCCGTTTCGGATCCGCCGCCGTCGCGCTACTCAGCGGGGCGGGTGCGTTTGAGTACGGCCACCAGTTGAGGTTGTCGCCTTCCTTGGAGGTCGCCTCCTATGAAACCTTCTTGGGCGCTACCGCGGCCCAGAACCGGCTGGACCTCGAACCGTACACGGACCAGAGCCTGGAAACGGTGACCCTGCGGTATCGCTACGCGCAGCCGGACGTTGCCGCGGCCCTGTGTTCGAGCATCCCGGCGGTGGCCGCACTGTCGCACCTGGCGGGGCTGGTGGCGCCGGCCCAGGTGGAGAGCTTCACGGTGGGGACCCTGGCGCAAACCGCCGAGCAGATCGAGCCGGAGCGCAACGCCGCGCTCGGCGCCACCGGGGAGGTCGCTTACGAAGTGACCAGTGACGTGGCCTCCACGCGGAGAGTGTCGGGAGATGCCGGCGTGAGCATCTCGATTCCGGCCGCGGGCCGACGCTGCGCGAGCGGAAGCTGGTGGAGGTGAGCCGGTCCGTGGCCGCCCAGGGCCGCGAGTGGAAGACCGCCGAATACAGTGGCCATCCGGAGGAGGCCTCCATGCCGGCCCTGGCGGACCTGCTCCGTGACGAGATCTTCGCGGGACTGGGGCCCTGGATTGAAGAGGCCTGGCAGAGGCGGGTGGCCAGCGTTTCCGCCATCGTGCCGCCGTTCCAGCAGACGCTCTTGGAAGTCCCGGATCGCGTAACCAAGCAGCTCGTGGCGACGCTGAACGTCTCCCCCTACCACGTGGGCAAAACCATCCGGGTTCTGTCCTATTCGGCGGACCGGCCGGAGGCTACCGGGACCAGCCCCCAGGGCGTGGTAACCGCGGCGCAGTGGCGCTACACCACCTCCCGAATCGCCGGGAAATCTTTACCCCCGGGGCCGCCGTTCGCGGGCGCCCCTTCGAGCTACCTGAGGGTGGTGGGCAACGTGGTGGACGTGAGCATGCTCTCAACCGACGGGACGCCGCTGACGGATTTCCAGCCGCCGCTGGTCGCGGAGTTCCCGCTGGATCCGGCCCGGCTGGCCAGGTATGGCGTGGACGCCGCCGCGGTGGCGCGTGTGGGGCTTTACCGGTACGACGAGGGCACCAGAGAGTGGTCGGCGGTGACGTCCAGCCTGTTGGCCGGCGGGCAGACCTTGCAGGCGCAGTTGCTTCAACCGGGAGTCTATGCGCCGGGCCTCGAGATTACGATCCCGGCCGAAGACAGCGATCGGGACGGATTGACCGCCAGCCAGGAGGACCTGGACGGCAACGGCGTCCTGGATCCCGGAGAGACCCATCCCTACGTGTGGGACACCGACGGGGACGGGGTTTCCGACGGGGAGGAGCGGCGGCTGGGGACCGATCCTACCAGCGCGGCCTCGCATCCCAACCGGGCGCCGGTGCTGGGGTTCGTCGGTAATCAGACGGTCCGCGTCGGATCCACGCTGGAGCTGCAACTGGCGGCTTACGATGAGGACGGGGACTCTCTGGTGTTCTCCGCCTCCACGCTTCCCCCCGGCGCTGAATTCGATGCGTCAAGCGGGTGGTTCCGCTGGACGCCCGCAGCGGCCGGAGAGCATGCGGTCGAGTTCCGGGTTTCCGATGGGGCGTTGAGCCAGGCCGCGACCGTTCTGTTGACCGCCTACCTCGAGACACCGGCGCTCGGAACCGACTTGCGGCGGTGGCGCACGCCCCCGGCCGGAGCCCGGCCCCGGTCGAGGACGCCTTAAGATTCCTTGAGGGGCAACCGCAACTCGGCTGCCGCCCCGGCCAAGTACTTGTAGAAACTCGACAGTGAGGAAATGCGGCGGTTGATGGTCTTGGGGGCAGCCCCGTGCGCCTTCAGGTGGGACTGCTCCAGGAGGCGTTCCAGCCCGGGCGTAGAATGGCCCGCCAGTAGCCCTGGCAGGCCCTCAGACGCGACGGAAGCAGGTAGCAAGGGGTTCCCGGGGGGGGGGGCTCAGGAAACCGTTGTAGAGCCTCCCGCGAAGAATGATAACAAGTTATCTTGCATAGCAAGGCCTACTCCCCCGGCGGGGGGGCGCCTGTCGGCGCCGGGTGGGCTACAGTAGACTAGTTCCGGGCATGGTGCACATTTGTGCGGCAACGCCCGGAAGAGCCCGACCTTCGCTTATGCCGCCCAAGCCTCAATGGCTGTTGAGGATCCCAGAAATCCTCGAGGAGCTATCGAGCCTGGATCTGCCCGTGGTTGACCGTGCACTGATCGAGCGCATCTTCGGCCTCAAGCGCCGGCGGGCCGTCGAAGTGCTTCACAGCTTCGGCGGCTACCAGGCGGGGCGCACCTTCCTGGTTGAGCGGCGCGAGCTCCTCCGGCGACTCAAGAGCATCCAGGGCAGCCCGGCGTTCGCCTTCGAGCAGCGGCGCAGGGAGCGCTTGACCGAGGTCCTGGAGAAGATGCGCAAGTATCGCGCGGCTGCGCGGGTCCGGATCCCGGCGCCCCCCGAGGCCTGGCGCCAGGCGCCCACCCGCTGGCCCGAGGGCGTCCGGCTGGAAGGCGGCCGGCTGACGGTGGAGTTCGCCACCGCCGAAGAGCTGTTGGGCCGGTTGTTCGGAATCGCCCAGGCGGCGGCGAATGATTTCGAGCGGTTCCGGGCAGCCGTGGAGGGCGCCGGGGCGGACCGCCAGAAGCCGCGATGACGGTCCGGGCCTCCCGAGCGACCGGCCCCGCGCGGCGTTACTTCCTTTATGCTATTGACATAAACGTTTACTATTAGTACTTTGTAATCCAATGACCTCTACAGATTCCACCCCCGGGCCGGGGAATCCTGCCCGCGGGAACGCCGGGACGAGCGGCCCCGAATGCTCCGGTTTAGCCACCGCGGGGTGGTTTAAGGGATCCAAAGCATCTATGGAATAAACGTAGACTATGATGATATAATCAACATAGGCAGAAAGGTCGGACGATGAGGAGCCTGGCAATCGTGAACCAAAAGGGCGGGAGCGGGAAAACCACCACGACCGTCAATCTGGCCGCCGCCCTGGGGGAGAAGGGGCGCCGTATCCTCGTGGTGGACCTGGATCCGCAAGCCTCCGCCTCCCACTGGTACGGGGTGAAGGACGGGGGCCGCGGCTTGCTGGAGGTCTTCACGGACAAGGGGACCATAGCCGCTCTCATCCGGGGCACGGAAGCGCCCGGGGTCTCCATCGTGGCGTCCTCCGCCTGGCTGGTGGGCGTGGAAAAGGCCCTGGCCGGGGAGGTGGGCGCCGAGACGATTCTCCGCCGGAAAGCGGAGCGCCTGGCCAGCGGGGGATGGGATTACATCCTCATGGACTGCCCGCCCGCCCTGGGGATTCTCACCGTCAACGCCCTGGCCGCGGCCCAGGAGATCCTCGTCCCGGTAGAGGCCCACGTTCTGGCTCTCAATGGCCTGGCCCAGCTCCTCCAGACGGTCAACGTGGTCAAGGAGCGCCTCAGCCCTCTCTTGAAGCTGGCCGGCATCCTGGCCTGTAGGGTGGACTACCGGACCCGCCACGCCCAGGAAGTGGTAGAGCAGCTTCGGGACAGGTTCGGGAAGTCCGTCTACCGGACCGTCATCCGGGAAAACATCCGCCTGGCGGAGTGTCCCTCCTTCGGGCAGCCCATCACCGAATACGACACCAACAGCCACGGGGCGGAAGACTACCGCTCCCTGGCGCAAGAGGTGGTGAAACAGGAAAGGAGCCGTTAGAGTATGGCCAAGCGAAAGACAATTGGCGAGAATCCCCTGGACGCCGTGGTCCCGCGCGCGCCTTCCCGGGCCCCGGCCGCGGTAGCCGAGGCGCGGGAGCTGCCCAGGCCGACCAAGGAGCGGATGACGTTCCATCTCCCGGTAGAGGTCATGGAGCGGGCAAAGAACGCCGTTTTCTGGACGCCCGGCCTCACTCTGGCGGACCTGGCTGCCCAGGCCCTCACCGAGGCCGTGGACAAGCTGGAGCGGAAGCGCGGGGAGTTGTTCCCGCCACGGAAGGCGGAACTCAAGGGCGGGAGGCCCATGAAGTAGGCGCCGCATGAGGGCAACAAAAAGGCCACGGAAAGGCAACGGTAAAGAACCGGAGGAGCCCCTGGATGCTGGCAGCTCGGAGGAGCAGGACCGGGCGGAGGTAGGATAGTTGAATCAAATGCAGCGTGCCGGCGATTCCCTCATCAAGCTGATAAATGAATCCCTGGCCATAGAGGCGGAAGAGGCCAAGGAAGCCGGCACGTTGGGCTTCATGGCGAGGGCGCTCGTCCAGGCCACCATGCCGCACAGGGACCCCAAGGAATGGTTTTTCGAGCGGACCAATGGCGCCTTCACGTTGACCATGATGGCTCCGCCGAAGGTGGGGCTGCCCTACGGGTCCGTCCCCCGGCTGCTGCTGGCATGGATCACCACCGAGGCAGTGCGGACCAGATCCCGCGATCTGGCGTTGGGGGATTCCTTGAGCGGATTCATGCGGGAGCTGGGCATGGTCCCCACCGGGGGGCGCTGGGGATCGATCACCAGGTTGAGAGAGCAGTCCCGGCGCCTGTTCACGACCGCGATCTCCTGTCTGTACGAGGGAGAAAACCGCGGGGGAGAGATCGGGTTCCGGCTGGTAGACAAGCACGTCTTGTGGTGGAACCCCAAAAGCCCCGACCAGAGGGAGCTGTTCGCCTCCACTCTCACGCTCTCGGAGCCGTTTTTCAAAGAGGTGATCAGTCATCCTGTGCCTATCGACCTGCGGGCCCTGAAAGCCCTGTCCCGGTCGCCCCTGGCCCTGGATATTTACACCTGGCTCACCTATCGGATGAGCTACCTCCAGCGGGAAACCACCGTACCGTGGGCGGCGCTCGAGGTGCAGTTTGGCGCGGGGTACAAGCGAACCCGGGACTTCAAAGCGGCATTCGTGGAACATCTCAAGAGCGTCCTGGCCGTGTACCGGGAGGCCAAGGCGTCCGGAACGGACAGGGGCTTGTTCCTGCGACCCAGCCCGCCGCACGTGCGCCGTCTCGTCCCGGGGATCTAGCGCCTGAGATTCCACAGGGGCTTGTGGAAGCGGCAAGTTTTCCACGCATAAACGGTCGCGCCCCAGAGCAGGGTTTACGCATAAACGGTCGCGCCCCCGGCGAAAAGTTACGCATAAACGGTCGCGCTATCTACTGTTTTGTCCTTTAGAATCAGCATCATGCGGCCCCCCCTATAGTTAATAGGAATACCTGTATGTATAGACCTGTAGTAGGAGGTCGGCACCCTGTGGAAATCTTGCCCAGGCAGAACCCACCCTCCGTTCTTCCAATTCATTGAAGGGTAAAAGGCCCTTGGCGAGCCCGGGCTGTAGCGCCACAAAGAGCCCCTGCCCCACCTAACACAAAAAAACCAAACGGCCAACTGGTAGGCAGCTAGCCAAGGTTGGCCGGAGAAGGTCGTCTGGCTGTAGAGCCGCCCGGGTTACGCTAAAAGATGGCCCAATGATCGACGAATCTTGACGCAGAGGCTCACCCCACCACCATGTACGGTTTGTTCGCCGCGTTTGGTCCAGCCGCACACAAGCTGAACAAGACCGATTCCCTCGCACGCTGGAATCTTCCGCCCCTGTGCGCGGCGACCTCCAGCTATGAGGACGACCAGGTTTGGCTGTTTGTGTCCCGGACTCCGGCGGAACCAGGACCCTGACCATAGGGAAGTCCCGGCAGGGACATGGTATAGTTGGCCTGACCGGGATAGTGGCAGGGGGCCGGTTCAGCCTATGTCCGTGGACGCGCGCACAGGAGCAGAAGTCGGCGCTTGGGCCGAGCAGCTAGAGCAGCGAATCAGCCGCCGCGAGGCCCGTGTCGGAGTGGTGGGTCTGGGCTATGTGGGCCTGCCGCTGGCGGTTGAGTTCGCCAAGGCGGGCTTCGTGGTAACCGGGGTTGACATAAGCGAGCCGAAAGTGGCGCAAGTCAACGCCGGCGCTTCCTACGTGCTGGACGTGCCGCGCTCGGTCCTGCTGCCCCTGGTCGAATCGGGCAAGCTGCGGGCGACCGTGGATTTTGCGGTCCTGGGCGAATTGGACACGGTGAACATCTGCGTGCCCACGCCCCTGCGCAAGACCAAGGACCCGGACATGAGCTACGTGGATGCGGTCTGCCGCCAGATCGCCACTTACCTTCATTCGGGCATGCTGATTATTCTGGAGTCCACCACCTATCCCGGCACCACCGAGGAGTTCGTCTTGCCCCTGCTGGAGAGGGAGGGCCTGCGGGTGGGCCAGGAGTTCTTCCTGTGCTTCTCTCCCGAGCGGGTGGACCCGGGCAATCCCCACTACCAGACCGGCAACATTCCCAAGGTGGTGGGCGGAGTGACGCCCGCCTGCACCCGGCTGGGCGCCCGGCTGTACGGGCAGGCCCTCAGCCGCGTCGTGCCGGTCAGCTCGCCGCGGGTGGCCGAGATGGTCAAGCTGCTGGAGAACACCTTCCGCATGATCAACATCGGGCTGGCCAATGAAATGGCGCTGATGTGCGATCGCATGGGCATAGACGTCTGGGAGGTGATCTAGGCCGCGGCCACCAAGCCTTTCGGGTTCATGCCCTTCTATCCGGGCCCGGGCCTGGGAGGCCATTGCATCCCCATCGACCCGTTCTACCTTTCCTGGAAGATCCGGCAGGCGGGCATCGAGGCGCGGTTCATCGAGCTGGCGGGCTACATCAACGGCCAGATGCCGCACTTCGTGGTGGAGAAAGTGCAGAACGCGCTGAACGAGCGGGGGAAACCGGTGAAGGGGGCGCATGTCCACATTCTGGGCGTGGCTTACAAGAGGAATGTGGACGATATGCGGGAATCCCCGGCGCTGGACGTGATGCACTTACTGAAGCGGCGGGGCGCCCGGCTGACTTATAGCGACCCGTTCATCGGGAAGGTGCAGGTGGATGGCCTCGAGCTGGCGGCCGTGGCGCCGGAGGCGGCGGCTGGCGCGGCCGACTGCGTGGTGATCATCACCGACCATGCGGCTTTCGATTACGCCGCGCTGTTCGAGCAGGCGCAACTGATCGTGGACACGCGCAACGCGCTGAAAGGCTTTTCCTCGGAGAAGATCGTCCGGCTGTAGGGGCCGGGCAGCAGGTTGGCCGCCGCCTCAGGGTCTAAATGGGCACGTCGTGCGAGGCGCTTTCCGACGTTGAGCGCCGGCGCTTGTCGTAGATCTGGGTGGTGGTGATGTGGCGGTGCCCGAGAAGTTCCTGGACCTTGCGGATATCAACGCCGGCGTCCAGCAGCAGCGTGGCGGTGGTGGCCCGCAGCGAGTGCGGGGTGTAGATGCCGCGCTCGACCGTGCTGCCATCCGGCCGCCGGATTTCCTCCAGGGCTCCGGGCAGCCCTTCCAGGTAGGCTTGAATTAGCCGGTACATGGTGACCGGGTTCATGGCCCGGTCCGCGAGCTTTTGGCTGCGCGGATTGAGGCGCGGGCGGAACAGGGGCCCGCTGGTGAGGCCGGCCCGGTCGATGTACTCGGCAAGGGCCTGGGCGGCCTGGAAGTGCAGGCCCAGGGTGCGGCGCTTGTCGCCTTTCTCCTGGATGCGGATGGTGGCCTCGTCGCCGTCCTGGCGGAAGTCGGAGACTCTCAGCCGGCACCCGGTGGACAGCCGCGCCCCGGTGTAGAGGTAGAACTTTAAAATGGCCCGGTCACGCAGCGCCCGCACCGAGCCCCCGGCGGGCATTCCCATAAGCTGGCGGGCCCGGGAGGCGCTCAGGGCGCGCGTCTCCTCGCGAGGATCCGTAGACTCGCGCGAAATGAACTGCGCATGCGCAGGATTAGGCGCCGTGATGGGCAGTCGCAGCTCGGCCGCGGCGGCGGACAGGTACTTGTAGAAACTCGAAAGCGAGGAGATCCGCCGGTTGATGGTCTTCGCCGCCGCCCCGCGCCCCCGGAGATGGTCTCGGAAGGCTTGCACCTGCTGCACCGAGACCGCCAGCAGCTCCATGGAATCGCGGGGCCAGGCCAGCCCGAGAAAGCGCACAAAGGCCATCACGTCCTCCCGATAGGCCCGCTGGGTGTGAGGTGAATGCCGACGGGCGACCCAGGCCTGGAAGATGCCGGCTAGGGAGCGGTAAAACTGCGCGACCCGGCGCTTGGCGTCGGCCGCCAGACTGCCCGCCAGAAGCGGCGGCAGGCCCTGGGGCGTGCCGATCGGGGTGGGCAAGGGGTTAGGCATGGTGGGCTGTCCGGGAGGCCCTTGGAGAGCCTCTATCATGCAAGATAACAGATTTTATCTTGCATTCAAAGCCGGGCCCCCGACCCTCCCCTCCGGCCAGCCGCAGAGCCTCTCGCCAGGTTCATGGGCTGCCCTCCGGCGGCGGGCCAGATCCGCCGCCGCAACGCTGGGCTACACTGAAGGACGCGTGCCGAGATGCGGTGGGTGAGCGTAGCGGTGTTCCTGGCGAGCGCGGCCTTCCTCGGCTACGTCCTGTTCGGCTATCCCCTCTTGCTGGCCGCCTGGGCCCGGCGGCGGCCCAAGGGGATCGTCAAACGGCTGGATCGCCGAACGGTCTCCGTGTTGTTGCCGGTGCGCAACGGCGAGCCCTGGATCCGCCGTAAGCTCGAGTCGCTGCTGGAGTTGAACTACCCGCGCGAACTAGTGGAGATTCTAGTCATCTCGGACGGCTCGACCGACCGCACGGAGATGATCGTGGAGGAGTTTGCCACACAGGGGGTCGAGCTCCTGCGGATTCCCCCCAGTGGCAAGGCCGTGGCCCTCAACCGGGGCCTGGAGCGCGCCCGCGGCGAGATCCTGTTCTTCACCGACGTCCGACAGCCCCTGGATCCGGAGTGCCTGAATCACCTGGTGGCCTGTTTCGCCGATCCCGAGGTGGGCGTGGTGACCGGCGAGCTGATCGTGCTGGAAGGCGACCGCCAGGAGGAAGCCAGTGTGGGGCTGTACTGGGAGTACGAGAAGTGGATCCGCCGCCAGTTGAACCGGCTGGGTTCGTTGCTGGTGGTGACGGGATGCTTTTATGCTATGCGCCGCGCCCTGGCCGTTCCTCTCCCTGCCGGCACCCTGGCCGACGATGCCGTGCTGCCCCTGGCCGCGTTCTTGCAGGGTTACCGCATCGTCTTTGAGGAGCGGGCCCGGGCCTACGACTTCCCAACCCGGCTCGAGGCCGAATTCCGCCGCAAGACACGGACGCTGGCGGGGCTGTTCCAGCTCGTCCGCTTCTACCCGGCCCTGCTGGGCCCTGCCAACCGGATGTGGCTTCACTTTTACTCCTACAAACTGTCGCGGCTGGCGCTGCCCTATGCCTGCCTGGCCATCCTGGTTTCCAGTTTCGGGCTGCCGGGCGGATGGAGGGCCTGGAGCCTGGGGGCGCAAGCCCTGTTCTACCTGCTCGCGCTGGCCGACCACGCTATTCCCGAAGCCTGGCCTCTGAAGCGGATCTCCTCGGCCTGCCGGACCTTTGCGGTGTGGATGCTGGCGGCGCTGTGTTCCGCGGCGGTGTTATTCCTGCCCCCGGAGAAGCTGTGGAAGGCCCCGCCGGCCGGTCCGTCGCATGGCGGCCTGCCCGGCGGTTAGCCGCTACAGCACACTGTGCAGGAGGATGTAAGCATCCAGCGGCGGGGAAATGTGCTTGATGTAGTACAGGTCGTATTCCAGGGCGGCCTGGGCGTCCGGCAGCTGCCCGCCGCCTCTGCGGTTAATTTGCGCCCAACCGGTGATGCCGGGCTTCACCGAATGGCGCTGCCGGTAGTAGGGGAGCCACTGCGACAACCTCTGGGCATACTCCAGCCGCTCCGGGCGGGGCCCGATCAACGATATCTCGCCCCGCAGGACATTGAACCACTGCGGGAGCCGGTCCAGACGAAGCCGCTCCAACCAGCGGCCGAGCGGAGTGGGGCGGAAGCCAATACTGCCGTCCGGCTCCGGCGCCGCCTGCCGGCAGCGGAAGGTAAGCAGGGTGAAGGGCAAGCCTTCAAAGCCCACACAGGTGTGTCGCTCGAAGACCGGGCCCGGAGAGGACAGTTTGATGGCCGCGGCCAGGAGAAGCATCAGGGGCAACGACACGACTACGGCCACCAGTGCGATCAGGTTGGTGTACACCGACTGGAGGGCGACGCTGCCGGGACGCAAGCCGAGTCGCTCGTGATAGAGCAGATGCCACGGCCGCAAGTGGCGGACCGCCACGCGGTCGAACAACGCTTCATAGAAATCCGCCGCCGTTTCCACCCGGACTCCGGCCAGCCGCACGTGAAACAAAGTGCGCAGGGGCAGGCGATCATAATCGTCGGGGGCGCCGACCACGATGCGATCCGGGCGCGTGGCCGTGACGATTTCCGCGATCTGGTGGAACCCTCCGAGGACCGTTCCACCGGCCAGGGAATGACCCGCCGGCAATCCGTCGTCGAGGAATCCGATGGGCACGCACTGGGACCGGGAAGGGCCAAGCTTTTTCAAGCGGCTGGCGATGTCCCGGACGACGGGATCCACCCCCATAAACAGCACCCGGTGGAGAGCCGAGGGGCTCCAGATCACGGCCGCATACAGCAGCCGCCAGGCGAACCAGGCCGTGCCGCAGAAAACTGCCCACAGCACCACCACCAGCAGCGGGGGAGGCGCGGCCAGTCGCAGGTAAACCAGCAGGGCCGCCACCAGGAAAGCGATGCCCAGGGCTGAGCCGATCTGGGAGAGCAACTCGATTTTGGAGCGGGGCCGCGGACGGGCGTAAAGTCCCCGCCGACCGAGCCCCACCTGGGCGGAGAGCGTGAGCACGCCCAGGAACCACCAAGTATCCTTCTCGATCGCCTCCCACGGGAGTTCGAAACCGGAATCGAGGCAGACGGCCAGCAGATAGCAGGCGGCCGAGAAATCAAACTCGGAGAGCAACAGGGCTGCGGCCCGGCGGGCTTGGCCGGGGGTGGCTGGCGGGGCGGGGGCGCACGGCAGGGAGGACATGGATGACCGCCGGCTAGAGTAAGAGTGTAGCATGCGTTCGTCAGTCCTCAGGCGCCGGGCCGCTCAGGCGGTCGGCGGCGCGGAAGCCGGGGCGGGAGAGGAAGAGACCAGGGCCACTTCGGCGGGGGACCGCTTGGCAGCCAGGGTAGCGTGTAGGGTATCCACCAGGGCGGAAACGATCAACGGCGGCAACGCCGCGCCGAACTCGCGCCGCAGTTCGATGGAGTCTTCCCGCGACAAGGGCACATGCAGGCTCCAGTAGGGGCCGGCGACCGGGGGGCCGAACGTCTCTTCCCGGGACTCGTCCTGAAGCCGCAGGCGGACGAAACAGAAGCCGAAATCCCGGCTGGCCTCGCACACTACGCGCCAGCACTCTTCCACGGTGGCGGCGGCCGCCAGCGTTCGCTTGAGCCCCAGCAGCTCCAGACGGGCCCGGAGAATTTCCCGCCATTCTCCCCCCACGATCAACTGGCGCGCCAGGGCGAACTCGCTGTAATTCAGGTACTGCACGCTGATCCACAGCACCGCGCAGAACAGCAGCAGCAGCAGCACCGACAGCGCGGTGTTATGGAGCAGGCGCTGCAACAGGGAGAAGCTGGCCGCCAGGGCGCAACCCGCATACAGCAGCAGCACCGCTTGGCGGGGCGTCAGGCCCCGGTCGAGCAGGCGGTGGTGGATGTGGCCGCGGTCGGCGGCGAAGAGGGGACGCTTATGCAGGAACCGCCGGGCTACGCACAGGGTGACATCCAGCAGCGGGATCGACAGCACCATCAGCGGCGCGGTCGCGGCCAGCAGGGTGGCCGACTTCTGGCTCCAGACGGCGCCGTAGCAGCCCAGCAGAAAGCCGATCAGCATGCTGCCGGAGTCGCCCAGGAAAATCGTGGCGGGATTGAAATTGAAGCAGAGAAATCCCAACAGGGCCATGGCCAGCGGGAAGGTGGCCAGGGCCAGCCCCTGGCTGCCCTCAATTAGGGCCGACAGGAAGATCGCCAGGGCGGCGAACAATCCGACGCCGGCAGCCAGCCCGTCCATGCCGTCCACCAGGTTGAACGCGTTGATGCATAGCAGCAGCCAGAAGACCGTCAGCGGCAGGCTCCACCACAGGCCGAGGGGATAGCCGGCCACCCCCAGCACACGGATACCGGCGGCAAAGGCCAGCAAAGCACAGAGGCCTTGGCCGGTGAGCTTCTGCCAGGGCTTCAGGCCCCACAGGTCGTCAATGAGGCCCGCGGCGAAAATGGCCGCAGCGGCGGGCAACAGCTTCCAGACTGACAGGCCCTCCCGGGAGAGGATGCCGGTCGCCTCCGAGGAAAACACATAGGCCAGCAGGTAGGAAAGCGCGATCGCAATTCCACCCACGCGCGGGATGGGCTGGCGGTGAAGTTTGCGGGCCTCGCCAGGCTCATCCACCACCCGGTAAGAGCGGAACACATCGCGACAGATCGGGGTGAGGATCAGGCTGAACAACAACGCTCGCAACCCGCCCCACAGAAATGGCTCCATGGCCTGTCTAAGTCACTGTAATATAAGTACTTTCAATTGTCAAATCCCACAGGGGCGCGGCCGGGGAGCTTGGCCAGACTGTGCTATTGTTGAGTCTGATCGCCACCCCCTGCACATGAGACCTGAACCTGACCAGGAAGCCCGGCTCACCCTGCTGGCGGACCCCGCCTCGGTCGAGGCCGTGCGGGTGGTGGGTCTTTCCGGCCGACATCTGCGGTGTTCGCTGGAGGCGGAGGTGTTGCCGGGCGCGCTGGTCGAGATCGAAGGCCACGACTGGCTGCTGTTGGGCGAGGTGGAGCGGCTGGAGCGCGGCCATCCGGGCCAGATCCTGGTGAAGGTGGAGCACGCGCTGTTCGACACCGCCGAGCTGGCCCGGCAGCGGCAGCTCTGGGCCGGCTGAGCCGCTCAAGGCGTTGCGACGCGCTCGTCCGCGGTCTGCGGGTGTGGTTCTTGCGGCGCGGTTTCCGGGGCCGGCGTAGTGCGGCGGAGGGCCGCCTCGAGGGCCACCAAGCTGGCGGCTTCCGGGGCGCTGGCCTGCGGCTGGGGACGGGCCCGCGGCGCCAGGGGTATGACGGGGGTGGAGTCGCCCTCCGGCAGTTTCATCAGCTCCCACAGCGTCGTCAGCTCCGCGCCGGAGCGCTCCCGGCGCCAGCCGCGGCGGCGGTTGGCTCTGGCCGCCAGGGACAGCAGAGCGATGATCGCCGCACCGGCCAGCCAGAAAGGCGCCAAAGAGACCATCCAGGAGCTTATCGGCCGGGTGGGCGGGGATCATGAATTCGGTTTCACCGTCCACCGCCCAGGGGCAGCCCCACGTACCCCAGGCCCACGATGCCCACCCGGGCCTGGCGCTGGCCGATTTTCTCTTCCAGTTGCTGCGCTCTCACGCTATGGCTCTCTGTTCCCATGGTTGGTATCCGAACCACGAATATAGCATCGGCTCTTCGCCGGAGCCTCCACGAAGGTGTCCCTACCAGCAGGCCACGGCTGTGCCTTGGCCGGACGAAGCTGAAGGCTGGTGTGGTTGCCTAATCCTCAGAGGCCCGCTCGGTGCGGGCACCCGCCTTTGGCCTTTGCGGGTGCCTCCAGGGCGGTCAGAGGGGATAGCCGGGCCCAGGCACTTCAGGAAGGGCCGTTAAAAGGGACGTTTATTGATGGCCACTGGCGGCGTGGTCCACTGCGTAAACCACAAACTGCCGGTTCTGGAACTCTGTCCGTCTCCCCGGCAGCAGGTTCGCCCGCCGCAACACGAGGTAGTCGATGCCCAGCTCGGCGTACCTTTGCAGGTTCTCGGCTCGGAAGCCGCCCGCCATCGCCTTCTGCCACCGTGCCCACCACTCCTCGGCCAGGCGGTTGGGCAGGAAGTTGATCTGCCCGCCCTTCCAATCGACGTAAACTGCTCGCAGCGCTTGGGTACGGAAGACGCCGGGATGGCCCTCCCGGCCGACGTCGGGGAACAGGAAAACCGCATCCTTCGGAGTAGCCGCACGCGCCCACTGCGCCAGTTCTTTCAGTTCGGGAGAGTGCTTGGCCGGGACGTCCCTTCCCTCGGCGCAAAGAGGGAAAGCGAAGAACGGCACGAGCACGGCCGCGCCCCACGCCGCGGTGGCCCAGCGCGGCTTCGCCTGGATCACCCACAGCGCCAGCGCGGTCCCGAGGGCGAGCGCCGTGATAAGCGCCGTCAGCCGCCAAAGCAGCGGGTGTGAGAGGTTGCGGACCCCGCCCTCGAGCACCAGCGTCTGCGCGGGGAGGGCGAAGACCACCAGCAGCCACGCCGCGCTCTCCCAGTGCCGCCGCTGCTGGCTGGCCTTCACCGCGGCAGCCGCGGCTAGTATGCCGGCCAAGGCGGTTACGAACAGCATGGCACGCGCGGGTTGGACCTGGGGAATCAGCGCCCATTTCATCTGGTCGAGCAATAGGTAGCTCGCCGGCACGCTGGCCAAACCCAGTAGCAGCAGTCCGGCCAGGAAGAAGCCAAGTTCTTTGGGGATGAAACGCCGCAGCCGCCGGAAGGCTGAAAGCGAAACTGCTCCCAGGAAGACCGAGTTCCAGATCAGGGCACCTGCCCACATCCCGACCCAGTAGGTCTTCGAGCGCATGCGCAGCAACTTTTCTATTTCCGGGTCGAGGCGCTGGAAGAGCATGGAGGGCTCGCGGATCCCGATCTGCAACCAAGAACACACGAGCAGTACCACTGCCCCGCAGGCCAGCAGCCCCAGCCCCCGGATCCACCGTCGGCTGGATGGGGGCTGGCCGGGCCGGAACGCGAACAGCAGGTAGATCAGCCAGAACGGGAGGGTGACGGCCGGATGGTAGAGAAGGGCGAGCGTTGCGGCCGCGCCGGCGCTGAGCGCGTGCCCGTGCGCCACCAGGCCCAACGCCAGGAAAATCAGCGGAACAGCGAAGGCGCGCGGGACCGGCTCATACTCGAAGGTCTGCACTGCGGGCCCCAGCACAGGCGCGCCCAGGGCGAAGGTCGCGGCCA
>JAPKYU010000027.1 GCA_026394175.1 Acidobacteriota bacterium
AGCTTCCAGCGGCCGGCGCGGACGGCCCGCTTAAGGTCGTCGCCATCCCAGAACAGCTCCGGGTGCAGCGGACCGGATGCTTTGCCGCCAAGCGCCGGCAGAATGTCCTTCCCATCGTAGATCCGGCCGGCGGGGAGCGGAACGCCGGCCACGGCGCAGACCGTGGGAAGCACGTCCAGGCAGATGACCGTCTCGCGCGAGACGGCATCCTGCGGCAGCCGCCCCGGCCAGCTCAGCATGAACGGGACGCGGATGCCGCCGTCGTATACGCTCTGCTTGAAATCGCGCAACGCGCCGTTGCTGGAAGAGTTGGCGCGGGCGCCGCCGTTGTCGGAGAAGAAGACCAGCAGAGTATTGCGGTCCAGGCCGCGGCGCTGCAGCTCATTGAGCACCCGGCCCACGGCCACATCCTCGCGTTCCAGCATGCCCAGGTAGATGTCGCGGTTGCGCCGGCCGGTGTCGTACTTCTTGATGACCTCCTCCGGCGCCTGCAGCGGCACGTGCACGGCGTTGAAAGCCAGGTAGAGAAAGAAGGGCCGCTTCTCGTTCTTTTCGATAAAGGAAACCGCCTCCCGCCCGAGATTGTCGGTAAGGTAGCCGGTATCGTCGATGACCTCGCCGTTGCGCCAGATCGACTGAAACGGCTCGGCGGCCCGCTTCAAGTCAAAGTAGTCGTGCGCGCCGTGGCCCAGGAACCCATAAAACTCGTCGAAGCCCCTCTTCAACGGATGGTAGGGCGGCTCGATGCCGAGGTGCCATTTGCCGAAGGCGCCGGTGGTGTAGCCTTTGTTGCGCAGCAGGTTGGCGATGGTGATCTCGGTCAGGGGCAGGCCGGCGCGCGAGTCGGAAGCGGTGTAGAAGCCGAAGCGCTGCTGGTAGCGGCCGGTCATCAAGCCGGCGCGGGTGGGCGCGCACACCGAGGCGCTGGCGTAGCCCTGCACGAAGCGCACGCCGCGGCGCGCGATGCGGTCGATGTTCGGCGTGCGGATTTCGGCCGGGTGCTCATAACAGCTCACGTCCGCGTAGCCGTGATCGTCCGACAGGATGATCACGATGTTCGGCTTGGGCGCGGCGGGCGCGCCCCAGGCCCTCAGCGCGGCCGGCACGCCGGCCAGAAGCGCAAGACACTCGCGGCGGTTCATCGTTTCCACGCCGCAAGTGTACTTCAATTCGGGTCAGCGGGGAGGGGGCGCCGTCGAGGAGGGCACGGGTTGGCCGTCGATGGTGTTGGGCTCCATCAGCTCGATGCGCGTGCCGTCGGGATCGAACAGGTTGGCCTGCCGCTTGCGATTGGTGCCTACCGAGATTTCAATCGGCTGCGTGTAGCTCTTGCGCGCCGGGCGGGCCTCCAGCATGGCCACCGCCTTCTGGAGGTCGGGCGTGACCAGGCAGATGTGGTTCTTGACGCCTCGCTGCCGGGCGTCGGGTTCTTTGTTGTAGAGCATGAACTCCAGGTAGTCCTCGCCGTCGGGAACGCGCATGTTCACCCAGCTCAGCATCCGAGGCGAGCCGCTGCCGCGCCACGTTTCTTCAAAGCCGAGGATGTCGCGGTAGAACTTCATGGCCGGCTCCAGGGGTCCGATCAGCACCCCGAAGTGCGTCATGCGGGTGGAGACGCGGGTCTCGGGCATGAACTTGCCCTTCTCGCGGGCCGTCCAGCTTTCGGGCTGGTACTCGACAATCTCGACGGTATGGCCGTCCGGGTCGTTGATGTTGAAGTTCAGGTTGCCGGTCTGGCCTTTCCCCACCTTTTCCGGGACCTTGACCCCGCGCGCCGCCAGGTAGTCGCGCATGGCTTTGGCGTCGTCGGTGTAGAAAGAAATGTGGTTGAGCTGGCCGTCGTCTTTGGGCTGCTCGGCGAACAGCTCCAGGTACTGCTGGTCGTTGATCTTGATGAAAACGATGCGCTCCGTGCCGTCCTTGCGCTTGATCGTGAACGGCTCGTCGAAGCCCAGGAAGTCCTTGTAGAAGGCGCGCGCCTTGGCCAAATCGCTCACGTAAAGCGCCATGTGCGCAACGCCCAGGATCCGGGGCCGTTTCGCCTCCTCGCAGAAACACAACCCGCCGCACAACACCGCCAGAGCCAGAAAAACAGCCAGTTTCTTCATAACAGTGTCACCTGAAAAACAGCAAGAATAGGACGCAGATAAACGCCCGCCGCGGCGGGAACGCAGATTTCAGGGGTTTGTTATCTGCGTCGATCTGCGTTTATCTGCGTCCCATTCCGCGTTGGTTTAGAACGTCAATTTCAGCGCCGCCTGGAACTGCCGCGCCGTCGATGCCTGCTCGCTGACCATGCCGAAGGTGCTGCTGGTTACGGTCATGTCCGGCGTATCCAGGTTCGGGTGGTTCAGGCAGTTGTAGCACTCGGCGCGGAATTGCAGCCGGACTCGCTCTCCGAATCTGAAATATTTGATCAACGAGAAGTCGTACTTGGACTGGCCGTCGGCGCGCAGGTTCGAGAAATAACGCGGCCAGGTCCGCACGGCGTATTCCAGTTGATTGCTGGGACGCTTTTCGAAGCCATCGGTGTTGAACCAGCGGTCCACCGAGCGCTTGTCCTTGGGCAGCGCGATGGTTCTGGTGTCTCCCCGGAATACCACGTCGCCAAAGGCCAGCGGCGGTCCGCTCTGCTTGGTCACCACGGCATTCAACTGCCAGCCGCCAATCACGCGGTCCAGCGACTTGGGAATCCCGGCGGCGAACTTGCGCCCGTGCCCGAACGGCAACTCCGCGATCCCGCTGATCACCAGCCGGTGCCGGCGGTCATAGCGGCTGAGCGAGCGATAGGGCATGGTGTCCACGCTGTTCAGGAAGCCGGTGGCGTCCATGGACTTCGACCGGGTGTAGGCTGCGTTGAGCGTGTAGCCCTTCGCGAACCGCTTCTCCAAACGCGTCTGCAAGGCGTGGTACCAGGAGTAGCCGATGGGCTGTCGTTCCTGCACGTCGCCGAACTCCGGGAAGGGTCGCAGCACATCGGAGCGGGACATCGTCGTCTTGGTGAAGATGGGGTTCAGGCCATAGAACGGATTGGGAATGTTCTGGCTCATGTAATCCACCCAGGCCTGGTCGCGCTCCTTCGAAGTGCTCTGGTACGGATTCTGGTTGATGCTGCGGTCCAGCCCCAGGCGGATGCCCTTGTTCCCCACGTAGTTGGCGTCCAGCAGAAACTCGCCGGGCAGCAGGCGCTGGACGCCGAACGTCCACTGCTGTGAATAAGGCGGGGTGCGCCGGGATGGATATACGGCGACGTCCTGCCCCAGGTTCGTGGCTAGGCCGTCGGCCGCGCCGCGCGGCGCCAGCAAGCCGTTGGGAAAGGGATTGGCCGTGGTTGCCACGTAGGTCAAGCCGTTGTCATTGGAAGGCACGATGGGGGTGGACATGGTGAAGCCGTATTGGATGGCCGGGCTGCGGTCCACCCCGATGGTGTCGTAGAAGATGCCGTAGCCCGCGCGCAACACCGTCCTGGTGTCGATCTGGTAAGCCAGGCCCAGGCGCGGAAGCAGGTTGTTCTTATCCGGCCGCCACAGGGCATGATTCCCAGGCCCGGCGAACAGCAGCCCGCCGACCACCCGGAACTGGCTCACCGGGATTTCGGCAATCGGGTTCTTGGCATAATTCGCGCGCGCCTGGGCCTCGATCGGATTCGGGGCGGTCCAGTCGAAGCCGCGGACGGCGTGATCGAAGCGCTCGCTGGCCGGCGATTCGTACTCGTATCTCAATCCCAGGTTGAGCGTCAGCTTGCGCGTCAGCTTCCAATCGTCCTGGATGAACAAGCCGGTGAAGGTGTTCTGGATGGCGGCGCTGGCGCTGCGGTCCATGTTGCCTTCCGGAATGCCCAGCAGGAACGCGGCCAGTTCCTGGCCGAGCGGCGCGGCGGCGGAGTTGTCTCTGGGGCCTTTGGTGTAGGTGGGCAGAAACTGGAGGCCGGGCGCCACGTCGAAGCGCAGCGGGGAGACGAAGGCGCGGTAGGCCCGCCAGTCCGCTCCAGAGCGGAGATTGTGCCGGCCGCGCAGCGTGGTCAATGTGGCCGCGAAGTTATGGATCATCCCGGTGTTGACGCCCTCGCCCTTGTCGAATTCGCCGAATCCCGAAAACGTGCCGGTGCAGGTGCCCTTGCAAGCCGCATTCCCCTTCTTGGTGTTCAAATACACGTTGGGGAAGCTGGCCATGCTCTTATCGACAAGCGACACCAGCGTCGGAGAGAACCCCAGCGATGCCAGGTCGAAGCCCTGGCTTTTCCGGGCCTGCGGCGCCCGCGTATAGGTGATGCCGTAGCGGAAGTTGGCCACCGAGGCCGGCGTCAGCACCAGCACGTGATCCAGCGCCAGCCCCTGGTTGCGCCGAAAGTTGTTCTGCCCCATGGTGATATTGTTGTAGAAGTTTTCTTTGCTTTCCTTGTAGTCGTCCCGGTCCAGGCGCAGGAAGGTGCGGTTTCTTTCCGAGAAGTTGTGATCGAGGCGCGCGAAATGCACCCAGTAGTCCATGGTGTCCTTGGTGGCGCGCGTGTAGTTGTTTTGCCCGTCCACCGTGCCGGGCGTGTTGGGCGCGGGCCAGTAGGCCATGAGCTTCTTGGCCACCGGGTCGATGCGCTTGTCCGGGATGACGTTGTTCGTCAGCGGCTGCCGGCTGAGGCGTCCGCCGCTGGCCGGGGTGGTGGTCAGAGGATCGTAAACCTGGTAGCTGGAGCCCACCGCCAGCAGCGCCGAAAGGTCGCCATTCTTCTCCGCTGCCGTGGGCACGGTGCCGATGTTGGTAATGGGCTTGCCAAACTGGTTGCTTTCCCAGGCATAGAGGAAGAAGGTGCGCTTGCTGCCTTTATAGAGCTTGGGGAGCAGCACCGGCCCGCCGATCGACGCGCCATACTGGTTGTCCTGGTAGACGGGCTTGGCCTGCCCCGCTCGGTTCTGGAAGAACGTCGAGCTGTCCAGGGCGCTGTTCGTCAGCCATTCGTGCACTTCGCCGTGGAACTGGTTGGTGCCGCCCTTGGTGACCAGGTTGACCACTGCGCCGGCGGTATGGCCAAGGCTGGCATCATAGGCGCTGGTATTCACCTTGAACTCGCTCACCGCCGAGCGCGGCGGCTGAAACGCCACCTGTGGGCTGTCGGTGAAGGTAAAGGTGTTGGGCACGCCGTCCAGGGTGAACTCGTTCGAGTACAACTGGTTCCCATTGGTCTTGAACTGCGAGGAGGCATTGCCGAAGCCCGCCTTGCGCTGGCGCATATTGGTGGTGTTCAGCACGCCGGGAGCCAGCAGCACCAGCTCGAAGGCATTGCCGGCCTGGATGGGCAGCTCGGTCAGGCGCCGGCCGTCCACCACCTGGCCGACCGACACCGTCGTGGATTCCAGCAGCGGCGCCGCCGCCACCACTTCGATAGTCTCGTTCACGTTGCCCACCTGCAATTGCAGAGGGATGTCGAGAATATCGTTGACGCGGACCTCGATTCCCGCCCGCTCGGCCTTTTTGAAACCGGCCAGCTCGGCAATCACGTTGTACACGCCGGGCAGCAAATACGGGATGGCGTAATTGCCGCTGTCATTGGTGCGGCTGGCGACAGAGGTACCAGTGGCCACGTTCGTCACGCGGATTTCGGCGCCGGCCTCCACCGCGCCGCTGGGATCAATCACCCGGCCCGTGATTGTGCCGCGGGCCTCCTGGGCCTGAAGCGCTGCCGGAACCATCAGGATTGCCAGAAGGATGAATGCGAGACGTTTTGTGGGCATGGTCCATCTCCGATCACAGGGCGATTTCTTTGGTCTGGTAGTTCTCGGGCACGTCTTCCATCACCATCATGAGATACGCGTCCTTAAGGTTTTGCTCAAGTTCCTCCAGCGTTTCGCCTTGAGTCATGATCTCGGGGTGTTCTAACAGCTTTCCGAGCCAGAATCGTTCACCCTTCCAGTAAACTATCGTAAGCTGCTGTTTCCTGCGGACCCTCCGCCCATTGTGTCGCCTCGGTCGCAACATCAGACTGACACCGAAGACCCGGCCGGTCAAGTCGGTCACTCCGTGTTTTCAGATTTTCGCAGATTGAATCTGTGGAATCTGCGAAATCCGCGGCTGAGGGGCGTCTCGCCCCAGCCATGTAGCGCCGGCGTCCCGCCGGTAACGCCTGCGGGGGCGAGACGCCCCTCAGCGGCGCAACCGGCGGGACGCCGGCGGTACAGCGAACAATGCGCGCAGGGCGGGGAAGCCGCGGTGCCGCCACTCGGCAAGGCGCAGGCGCTCGCGCTCCAGCAGGCCAAGCACCGCGGCCCGCTCCCGCTGGTCCGGCGAATCGGCGCGCCAGATGTCGTCCAGCAGCTCGGCGCACATCTGCGCGCTTCCCGGCGCGCCCTTATCCAACCGGGCTAGCGCGGCGACAGCGCCAAAGGCGTAGCGGCGGGCCTCGACGCCGGCGGCCAGCGCCGTGCGGACGGTGCCGATCAGCCGGTCGTTCCACCCCAGCTTGCGCCGCGGATCGCGGCCCACGCGCTCGACCGTATCCAGCAGGAATGGGTTGGTCATGCGGCGCAGCAGGTCGTCGGCATAGGCCCGGTACCCCTCCGGCGTAAACAGCGGATCGACGCTCCGGTGCTTGCGAACCAGCGCTGCGCCCGATTCGTCGAGGAAGGCGTCGCGGACAAGACCTAGCAGGTGGGGGTGGCGCGCCAGGTCGGCGAGGCGTTCGACGCCACGCAAGGCGGCTACGTAGGCGGCCAGCGCGTGCGTGGCGTTGTGCCCGTACAGCTTCGCTTCCTCGAACGGCAACAGATCGTCTTTTTCCTCGAACACGGCAATGCCGCGCGAGAAGCCGCGGCCGGAATCGACCCTGGAAATCAGGATGCGATTGAAGGCTTCAACCAGGAATGCGCGACGAGCGCCTGGGACCATCGGCGCCAGCGCGAGCCGGTCGGCTTCGCCGGCATCCTCAACCACGCCGCTCATCTTCCCGATGACGGTATTCAAGAACTGCGCGCGGTCCGACACGGCCGCTCGTTCCGGCGCAGGCAGTTCCTTGAGTACGGCTTGTTCCAGCAATTCGGCTGCGTGGTTGTGGTTCTCGGCCGCGTAGATGATGGTGCGGGGGCCGTTGCGCGCCGCCTTGCGCCGCAACCCTTCCGCCAGCAGGCGATGAATACTGCCCGGCGAGGCCGAGGCGTAGTGCGTCACGGAAGGCACGGCCGTGGCCATTTCCTCGGCTTCGGCCACCGCCTCGATAAGCCGCTCCCGCCCGCTCTCCCCGGACGGGTCGTAAATCTCGACAGGGCCGATGATGGAGGCCCGCACGCCGTCAAAATGCGCGACGTTGACCGAGTAGCGGCTGCCGTGCCGCCGTACGGCCTCGACCACATCGGGCATCACTTCCGCCACGACCAGGCGGCGGAAATTGCCGGAGTGAAAGGCTTCGTACAGGAACAGCCCGGCCTGTATGGGTCCGAACCCGAATCCCACGAAGGTGCGGTCGCGCGAAGCCATTCCTCAGTCCTTGCGGCTCAGTCCTCGCCTCGCCGCAGATACTCGCGTTCGTCCTCGGCCGACCAGCCACGGACGGCGCGGATGGCCGATGTCCGCCGGTGCGGATACACGACGGCCTTCCCGTCAAGCTCCTGCGCCTTGACCATCTCGAGCAGCTCGGGCGCGTGTTCCAGGTCGCCGATGCGGGTGATGTGCCGGGCGGCGTCGATCTGGCCCGATGCAATCAGCTCCAGCGTGCGGGCCATGTCCCAGGGCGAGCCGCCGCTGGAGCCGGTGACGTTGATTTCCTTGTAGTGGACCATGCCGGTGTCCAGGGCTACGGCGTCGTCGCCCTTCTTCAGGCCGCCAAACAGATTCAGGACCGCGCCGCGCCCGGCCAGGTGCTGGGCCTCCTCGATGGCCTGCCGGGAACCCACCGCCACAATCACATCGTCGGCGCCGGTTCCGCCGGTCAGCTCGTCGATGGCGGTTTTGAGCGAAGCGTTCCGCGGGTTGAGCACGCGCAGCGCCGTGCCGGCGCGCCGGGCACGCTCGCCGAAAAAGTGCGAGACCAGCTCCAGCCGGGCATCGAGCGGGTCGGAGACGGCAATGGCGCGCGGCCCCCAACCGAAGGCCACGTCCACGTGCATGCGCCCCATGACGCCGGCGCCCAGAATCACGGTGACGCCGCCCCGCTTCAGCCCTTTAACCGCGCGCCGCTCGCGGCCCGGGCTGTCTTGAACGAGACGGAGATGGTGCTCCTGCGCTGAAACGCAGCAGGAAATCGGTTCGCTCATGGCCGCGTGGGCGGAGGGCAAGCCGGCGGCAGGCAGCGGCAGCAGGCAGCCCGCCTCCAGAACCTCCTCGGGGACCAGAATGTATTCGGCCAGGTGGCCTCCGAGCGTGTAGCCGACCGCCACCTTGTTCACCCCGCGGGCGTTGTCCCGGTAGCGCTCCCGGTGGTTGATGGGCGGATGGTCCACGGCCGGCTGGATCGCGTAGCGCTCGCCGCTGTTGTAGCGGCCGCGCAGCTCTTCGCCAATTTCCACCAGCGTGACGCAGCCCTCGTCGCCCAGGATCAGCGGGAAGCGAGCGAGGTCCCAGCCGTAAACCTGGCTGTGGGCCGGCCCTTGCTCGACCAGCTTGATCAGCGAGGTGCAAATGCCGGCGGCGTCCACGCGGGCCACCAACTGCCGTGGACCGGGCCGCGGAACGGCCACCTGCCGCACGCTGAGGTGCTCGAACCCCGCGCCGCTCAGGACCAGGGCGCGCATGGTTTCCGGCAACGGTGTCAGATCACGTTCTTCCATAAACGTCATTTGATCATCGCGCATAACCACCCGTCTCGTCACGCGCGATGTGGCGGGCGTGGTTGGGTCGGTAGGCCGGTGGTATACTCGGCTCGCTATGGGTCACCCAGCGCGGCTTTCGCGGCGTGAAATACTCGAAACTATTCCCATTGTGAGTTGCGGGGCCTTGCTTCTTCCCTCGCGGGGCGAGGCGCAAACGGGCGCTGCGGGCGTGATCCAGGGCGCCCTGCGCGATGGCGCCAGCGGCAAGCCGGTGGCGGCGAAAATCCGGGTGACCGCGGCAGACTCCGGCGAAGCCTACATGCCTGCTTCCTGCATCCGGAGCATGCCCAAGCGGAACGACACCGATGTCAGGTATTTCTACGCGCGCGGCGAGTACGAAGTGGCGGTTCCTCCGGGCCGCTATCAGATCGAGGTGGTGCGCGGAATCTGCCACGAGGCCGGCGTCGTCACTCTGGAAGTGGCGGCCGGCGCCAGGCACCGGCAGGACTTCGATATTGCGGTGCTGCGCGACATGCGCGCCGCGGGCTGGTACTCGGGGAACACGCACACCCACTATAACGTCGATATCGAGGAAGCAGTCGATGACCGCATGCGCATGGTGCCCCCGGCCGAGGCCCTCGATGTCAGCGTCATCAGCTACTTGATCCGCAACCGGCTCCCCTACGCCAGCAACCGTATTCCCATCGGACGACTGCCCGAGTTCTCCCGCGACGGCACGCTCATGGACATGGGGGAGGAGTGCCGCAACAATACGGCCCGCAACTCGCTGGGTTACGGGCACTGCCTGTTTCTGAATATCCCGCGGCTGGTGGAGCCCGTTTCCACCGGCATGCTTTCCGCCGACGGCCAGGCCCCCGATTTCCCCACCATGTCCATGCTTTGTGCCGAAGCCAAGAAGCTGGGCGGAACCGCGGTGTGGTGTCACAACGGCAATGGGATGGAAACGCCGATTGCCGTGGCCCTGGGCCACGTGGACGCGCTGAACATCGCCGACGGCTTCCCTGTCGGATACGACTGGTACTATCACTTTCTCAACTGCGGGCTGCGGTTGCCGGTGTCCACAGGAACCGATTGGTGGGAGTACGATCACAACCGCGTGTTCGCGCGGGTGGAGGGCGAGTTCACCTACGAGTCGTGGCTGGCGGGCCTGCGGGCCGGCCGCACCGTTATCAGCAACGGTCCGCTGCTGGACCTGCGGGTGGAGGGGAAAGGCCCGGGTGCGGAGTTGCGCGGCGTGTCGCGGGTCAAGGTGCAAGCCAGTGCGCTGTCCCGTGTCCGGTTTGAACGGCTGGAGGTGCTCCGCGACGGCGAGGTCATCGCCCAGCAAACCAGCGCCGACCAGCGGGAGGCCCGCGTGGAATGCGAAGCGGCCTTTTCCCGCAGCGGTTGGATCGCGGCCCGGGTGACGGGGCAGACCCGAACCCGCACGGGCTTCCCGGTCTTCGCCCACACCGGTCCCGTGTACGTCAAGCGCCCGCAGCCCTCTCCCCGACAGAGCGATTCCGCCCGAAGGATCCTGGCGCAGATTGACGATTCGGTGGGCTTCATCCGCAAGTACTATCGGTTCGCCAGCCAGGCAGATCAGGCCTTGGCCCTGGGGCAGTTTGCGCGGGGTAGGGAGTTTTACGCCCGCCTGGCTGCGACCGGATAAGGCGCGGCGCCCAGCAGTGCGGTGCCTTGCCGCCGCACTTCAAGATGGGACACAAATAAGCGTACGACAGTCCAAAGTCCAAAGTCTGGAAGCGGGCCGCTACCTCGACTTTGGACTTTGGACGTTTTATCTTGCCGGCTGCGCCGCGAAATCCCTTACCCTCACAGGCCGTAGCTCCAGCGCCGCGGGCGGAGTGAGCAGGCTGGCGGCGGCCAGGTAGCAGAGCGCCGCGGCCGCCATCGTTTGCCAGATGCCGAAGTGGATGGAAATAAAAATCGCCAGGGCTGAGCC
>JAPKYU010000134.1 GCA_026394175.1 Acidobacteriota bacterium
CTGCGGATTTCGGACTGCGGATTTCGGACTGCGGATTTCGGACTGCGGATTCCAGGGAGGCGCGTGTTTGAAATCCGTCCGCCGCGGCGGACAATCCGAAATCCGCAATTCTACAGCCTACAGCCCACAGCCTGCAGCCTGATTTTCCCCTTGACTTTCCAACCACTTCCGGGTTTAACTGGCGCTTGCCAAGGGGTCTGTATCCGCCCAAGCCTGTGGTTTTGGGGCGGATCGTGCTCGGGAATGCCTCAGGCGAGGGGCCATTCCCGGTTGACAAAAATAAAAGGGGGAAGAGGAGATGAGGCAGTTAATCGCAGTTTTGGCGCTCGTCGTGTGCCTGGCAGGCATAGGCCTCGCACAGGAAACCACGGCAGGGTTTGTGGGCACAGTCAAGGATCCTTCCGGCGCTGTCATAACCAACGCGGCCATCGAGGTCTCCGGCCCGGCGCTGATCGGAACCAGGAAAGTGCAGACCGATAGCGGGGGCAACTACCGTTTCGCCGCGCTTCCCCCGGGCCAGTACACCATGACCGTGTCTTCGCCCGGATTTCGCAACTACAGGCAGACCGGCATCGACTTGAGAGTCGGCCGCTTGCCCAGTATCGAGGTGCAACTGGAGGTGGGCGCGGTGGCGGAGACGGTGGAAGTTTCCGGCACGGCTACCATGGTGGACGTAACCCAGAGCAAGGTGGCGGTAACGGTGTCGGGCCAGGTCATGGACACCATTCCGAAGGGGCGCTCCTTCCAATCGCTGATCCCCTTTGCTCCCGGCGCGCGCCAGGAGCCGCTGCAGGGTGGCACCTCCGGCCGCGATAACGGCTACCAGATTGATGGCGCGGCCGATTCGGAAAACGTGTACCTGATCGATGGCGTGAATACCACCAACATCCAGAACGGAGGCGTGGGTAAAAACTTCCAGATGGACTTCATTGAAGAGGTCCAGATCAAGTCGAGCAGCTTCGAAGCCGAGTTTGGTGGCGCGCTGGGCGGCGTGATCAACGCTGTTGCCAAGCGCGGCTCCAACGACTGGCACGGCTCGCTCCTGACTTACCTGCGCACCAACAAGCTCAACGCCAACGATGCCTGCTCCAGCGGCTACACTTCGTACCTCTTCAGCACGGTATGCGGCCTGCGACTGGACCCGACCCTGGCGTCCCTTTCGGCGGCCAGGCGTCTGGACGGCACCCCGCAGTATTACGTGCCAAAGAAGGACCAGCGGAACATCATCGAACCGGGCTACCAGGTGGGCGGCCCGCTGCTGAAGAACAAGTTGTGGCTGCTGAGCAGCTATATCCCACTATCGGACACGATTCGCCGCACCACGACGTTCACGGGTTCCAATCCGGGACCCCGGTCTTTAACCCGATCGGTTACCGAGCACAACATGTACAACCGGTTGGACTACGGCGTGGTCAACACGTTGCGTCTGTTTGGCTCCTGGAACTACGCCTATTCGCGGACCACAGGACAGCTCGGCCAGCCGGACAGCACAGGCGGGCAATTGAACGCCGGCGCCTCGACCGATCCCAATACGTTCCGCTCGGATAGCGGCACGGTGAATCCGCTTTCGGTTTACTCCTTTGGCGGAGACTGGACGCCAACCTCCAAGTTGGTGGTCACCGCCCGCTACGGCTATTTCTTCCAGAACAACGAACAGCGCGGAACACCGGTCGGCACTCGCTACGTCTACCAGACGACCGCCAACGCGGCCAGCAGGGACTTGGCGAACCAGGCGTTCCCCAGCTCATCGCTTAACACCGCGGGCTATGCCAACATCCCGAACAACCTGGCCACCTCGTTCGACGCTTACAAGCGCAGAAGCTTTAGCGGGGATGCTTCGTACTTCGCCCACTTCCTGGGCGGCACTCACACCCTCAAAGGGGGGTTCTTCTGGCAAACGCAGTCGGAGGATGTTCTGACTAACTTCCAAGGGGGCAGAGTGGACCTTTTCTGGGGGACAAGCTATGAGCCGGTCACCAGCACCTCTGCCTGCGACGCCATCAAGGCGGCAAACCGGACGGCCTATGGTCAATCGATCTGCCAGGGCCGGTACGGGTACTTCATCGTGGGAACCGGCGTTACCAACACTGGTAAGGACCAGCAATCCGCTCACGCCCTGTACATCCAGGACAACTGGACCGTGGGCCACGGTTTGACGCTCAACCTCGGTATCCGCTTCGACCAGGAAAAGCAACCTCCTTACGACCCCAAGCGCTTTCCCACGGTCGAGTACGGCTGGGGCGACAAAGTTGCCCCGCGCATTGGCGGCGCTTACGACCTGCTGCACAACGGCAAGGTCAAGATCTATGCCAGTTACGGCAAGTTCTACGACATCATGAAGATGGGCTTGGCGCGCGGCTCCTTCGGCAGCGACTACTGGCATAACTGCGTTTACGCCATGGATGAGGCGGACTTCAAGGGGATCACCCCGGCTTATCCACTTGGCGGCGGTTGTCCGGCTACCGGCCCAGCGCCGGGTGTGAGCGTGGGCCGCTTCATCGAAAACGTGGACTGGCGCGCCACCAAGGCGGATCCCCGTGACCCGGCCATCTCCCCGACCATGAAGCCCATGGCACAGCATGAGTATGCGGCCGGCCTCGATTGGGCCATTACCCCGAGATGGAGCCTGGAGACTCGCTACGTGCGCAAGCGCCTGGATAACACCATCGAGGACATGGCCATCACCGACAACTTGGGCTTTTACATTGGCAACCCAGGCACGGCGTTCGCCGACGTTCTGCACCGTCCGTTGGTCATCCCCGACAATAACGGCGTCAACTATCTGACCACCGTCCCGTTCTGTGCGGAGTGCCCGCCCACGGTTAAGGCCATCCGCCGTTACGACGCGCTGGAGTTCCGCCTGGTCAAGAGAGCGGCGGGCAAATGGTTCGGGTCACTGTCCTACACCTACAGCCAACTGCGGGGCAACTACGCCGGCTTGACCAACACCGATCCCACGGACGGTGGCGGCGGCCGCCATGCGCCCAACAACCACCGCGCCTTCGACATACCGACCATGACCTACCTCCCCAACGGTCAGATCGACGACGGACCGCTGTCTACCGATCGTCCGCAGACCGCCAAGGGCTTTGGCTCCTATCGCCTGAAATGGTTGAAGATGGAGACCAATTTCGGTGTCCAACAGGCCGCTTACCAGGGTACGCCGATCAGTAGCTGCTTGCCCGTGGTCGGCAGCTCGTCGGCGTGCCAGTGGGCGGAGGGTC
>JAPKYU010000656.1 GCA_026394175.1 Acidobacteriota bacterium
GCGCTGGTGAACGACCCAACATCGGCGCCGCCCGAACCGCTCAGCGTCCAGGCCCCGGGTTGCAGAGCGTTCTGGGACAGGACGTCGCCATAGACGCCCACCGTCTTCGGAGTGAACGTCTTGTTCACGCCCGGCCCGGTCAGTGTCAACGTGCCGGCGTTCAGCGGCTTGTCGGTGACCACGCCCATGTCGGGAATGCTGCTCGAGGTCCCCTTGAATAACCAGACCGTGCAGCCCCCATTCACCGGCGGGTAGAGCGCCAATGAGGAGGGCACGACCACTTCATACTTGCTGAAACTGGCGCCGAACGAATCAGTCACCACGGCTCCCAGACCGGGCAGGCCAGGCAGGCCGGGCAGGCCGCCGGGCAGCCCGGGGATGCTCGGAAGCGACATCTGCACGCTGGTCTTGACCACGGAGGCCGCGCCGATCGAGCCGCCCAGCGTCATTCCGGTCGCGCCGCTGCCGGCCACGGCGTTGCAATCGACCCGGTTGTTAGTTACGGCGGCCGTCACCGTGTTGCTGACGGTGCCTGCGAAGGTGACGGTAATGGGCAGGTAGCAGCCTTCCGGCGTGCCGGCCGGGATCACGGCATTGATCTGATACAAGCCCACGAAGCCCGGCGCCAGACCGGAATACTGAACGGTGGCTTGCCGTCCGCCGATCATCACCGTGGGCGACACCAGGGTCGTCTGGGTGGCTGCGCCGGCGGCCACTCCATCGGCCGGCGGATTGCCCACCCGGCCAAAGCCCGTCCCGTAAAGGATGACGATGCCGCCGGGGTTGATCGTGACGCCGGGCGTGTTGATGGGCGTCTGCTGCTGCGACACGTAGTTCAGCACGGCGCCCGGCCCGCGCCCGTTGGAAGTCTGCGAGAACAGGCCCGGGGAGGCGTCTTGAATCGTGACATTGGCCACGGCGCTGGTGCCGGCCGCGGTGGTCACCATCAGTTGCGCTGTTCCAGTCGCGACATTCCAAGGAACCTGTGCGTTGATCTGTCCCGCCGAAACGAAAAACATTGGCGCCGCAGCCCCGCCGATCCGGACCGTGGTGCCGCCCAGCGAGGTCGGAAGCGGCAGGCTGCCGGCCACCACGGTGGCAGTCGCCAGGTTGCTGCCGAAAATCGAAACGATCGCGCCGGCTGAGACACCGCCGCCGGTGGCGTTGGCGGGCCGGAAGCTGGCCCCGTTCACCACTCCGCCTTGCGGCACCACCGGCGCCTGAGCCATCGCGCTCATCGCCACCAGAACCATCGAGCAAACCACAAGTGACACGAATGGACGCATTTTCTCTCCTCTTTTTCTTCTCCAGTACAGCCCAGTGTGTGAGGTGTTAAGAAATCATTCGCACGGCATCAGCGGCGGCTGAAGCGGCAACCCCGCCAGGCCGGGCCGCCATCTCCACCAACCGCCGACGCAAACGGCGGTCCCGCCAAGCGGGACCGCCGCCATGGATTTCTTAATAGCTCCTGTGGCAGCTACTATCTATGATAGACCGCTTCTGACAGACGATGGATTCATGGGCTCGTTCCCGGTCGCGCGGGCCAGGGTCCGGGGATCGGTCAGTTGTCCATGAACCAATCGTCAGCGGACCAACCCGCTACTGCACCATCTGGGCGCCGCTCAAGGTGCTGGTGATAACCAGGCCGAAAGCGCCCTGGGTCAGGCCGGTGGCCTTGATAGCGGGAATCTTGCCGGGGTTTGGAGTGTAGAAGGCGATGATGCTAGCGGCCGACAGACCGCTCAGGGGCAACTGCTTGAGGACATCGGCGCTGACCTGGCCGGTCCCATTGCCGCATAAAAACGAGCAGAACGCCATACCCACCAGCTTGGTAGCGAGGTTGTAGGAAGCCACCTCGACGCCCACCGGGTCGCCGGTGTCAGGACAGCTCCAGGAGATGTTCAGCGGCGACGACTGGCTGAATACCCCGCTGACCGTGCCGAAGTCCCGCACCGCGAACAACGGGCTGGGGAGGGTCTGAGTGACGGAGAACGCGCCAACATCCGAACCGCCCGATCCGCTCAGCGTCCAGACGGCGCCTGCCTGGATAAAATTACTCTGCTGAAAATCCCAGGTATACTCGCCCGCTTGCTTTGTCCCCAATGCCTGGTTGTATCCCGTGCGCGAAAGGGTCAGCGTCCCCGCGTTCAGCCCCACGTCGGTCGTCACGCTCATGTCGGTGGGGGCGCTGTCGGACTTGAACAGCCAGATGTTGCAGCCGCCACCGACGGGCGGGTAGAGCACCAGCGACGTGGGAACGCGCGTCTGGTAACGCCGGAAGAAAGCGTCGAGGCGGTCGTTGGGCTGGGGATACAGCCCGGGGTTAACCAAGGGAATCTGCGTGGTTATCTTGGAGAACGCGGCATAGCCGAATGAACCGCCGAGGAACAGCCCCGTGGAGCCGCTGGTGGCCACGCTGCAGTTCACCCGGTTGTTGGTCACGCCGATGGTGACGGTATTGCTCACATTGGTTCCGAAGGCGACGGTGACCGGCAGGTAGCAACCCTCGGGCGTGCCGGTGGGGATGACGGCATTGATCTGATAGAGGCCGACATAACCCGGCGCCAGCCCGGAGTATTCGACCAGCGCTTGGCGCCCGCCGATGGTGACCACGGGCGTAGTGACGGTGGAGACCGCGGCGCTGGCCGCCGTAGCGTCAGCCTGCGGACTGCTCACCCGGCCAAACCCCGTGCCGTAAATGAGGACTCTGCCGCCGGGGTTGATGGTGGCCCCGGGCGTGTTGATGGCGTAGACCTTCTGTTCCGGCACGTAATTGAGCACCGCGCCCGGCCCGCGCCCGTCGGAGGTCTGCGAGAACAGGCCCGGAGCGCTGTCCTGGATGGTGAAATTGGCCGGTACGCTGCTTCCGCCCAGGGCAGACACCGTGATGCTGCTGGTCCCGGCAGGGACGCCCCACGGCACCTGGGCGTTGATCTGGACCGCCGAGACGAAGAACAGCGGCGCCACGATGCCGCCGATCCTCACGCTTGTCTGGCCCAGCGACGTGGGAAGCGGCGTGCTGGTGGCCGCCACGGTGGCCTCGGACAGGTTGCTGCCGAAGATCGATACGATGGAACCGGCGGCCACGCCCCCGCCGGACGCGTTGGCCGGGCGGAAGCTGGCGCCGTTCACCACTCCGCCTTGCGGCACGACCGGAACCTGTGCCGCGGAGCCGGCGGCAAACAATACCAGCGAGCAAATCACAAACAGCACCAATCCACGCATATGGCCTCCTGTCGCCATAGCCCAGGCTTGCGTGCAACTATCGTAGGCCCGTCGGCCGCTCAACGTCAAGAAGACCATCTATGAGGCCCGCGCCGCTGTCCAGCACCCACTGGCGGCGGCAGACTTGAGATCATCGTCCCTCGCTCATGAGCTTCAGGTAGAGCGCCGCCGGGCCCGGAAAAGGCGTGGTGAAGGCCCGGACGCCTGCACCTTGGACCGGTTTCCCCGGAACGGTGGCATCGGCATTGATGTTCAGCCACTCCACTGCCAACGTGCCCTCCGCGCCTTTCAAGTTGACGGTGAATACGCCGCGGCCGCCAGGCTGAAAAACCAGGTACTCCGAGCCGGGCTTGGCCAGGCAATACCTTACGGAAGCCAGCTCATTGTGGGGCGTCATC
>JAPKYU010000708.1 GCA_026394175.1 Acidobacteriota bacterium
TCCGAGGCCTGGAACAGGCCCAGCAGTTCCTTCTTGTTGGCCGGGTTGCGGTTTTCGAAAACGCGTCCGCTGCGGGACTCCACCCATTCCCCGTTGATGTAGTTCTTGTAGACTCTGGGAGCGGCCATGGCGGCCTCCTTCCAATCGGCGTTACCTCTTCATGTTAATCCCAAAAATTGAAGTGACAAGTGACGAGTGACAAGTGACGAGCGGCCGGCCGCTTGTCACTTGTCACTCGTCACTATCTGAGTACGAAGTGGTGAATCACTTCGAGGGCATCTGGGCCTGAAGGGCGGGGCCGGTGCGCGAGGTGCGGGGCAGGCCGAATTGCTCCAGCTTGCGCAAGGTCCAGGCGTTCAGCTTGCCGGTGGGCTCCAGCCCGTTGGCCTTCTGGAAGCTGCTGAGGGCGGCCGCCGTCGCGGCGTCCAGCCGCCCGGTCGGTTCCTGGCGGTAGTGTCCGCTGGCGGCCAGCGCCTTCTGGATCTGGCGAATGCGCTCGGCCGACGGCGCCGTGGGCCGGGGTACGGTCTTCCTGCTGCGGGTGCTTTTCGAGGCCTTGGCCTTGCCGGCGGGTTTCTTGGCGGCGGCCGGCTTTTTCGCGGCGGCGGCCGGGGAGGAAGGCTTCTTGCCGGCTGCCGGCGCCTGCTTCGCCTGGCCGTATGCGGACACACCGGCAACCCACAGAATCAGAACCAGGCAGCCGCTGAGGGGAAGTCTGGTCAGGTTTCGCATTCCGTCTTTGGATGAAGCGTTGCTTGTAGCGACGACCTTCAGGTCGCCATCAGCCGGATGAATGGCGACCTGAATGTCGCCGCTACAAACCGCAGCTTACGGCAAGGTGCCGGCCAGGAACAAGGATGTGAATCGGCCGCGGCGGTCGCGCCGCAGCACCTTGAACACCACGTCGTCCTTGGGCTTCACCGTCCGCTGGATGCGGCGCACATCGTCCACGGAGCGGACGGGCTGGCGCTGGATCTCGGTGATGATATCGTTGCGCGCCAGGCCCACATCCTCGGCAAAGCTGTTGGCATCGACATCGGTCACCACCACGCCCTGGACGTTGCCCATGCCCAAGCGCTCGGCCATCTCCGGGGCCAGGTTCTGAAGGGTCACGCCGAACCTGGCTTCCGAGGCCCCGCCGGGCTCCTTGTTCTCCTGGGTCTCCCCGCTCAGTTCCTTGAAGATCTTCTCGCGGTCGGCGATGGTGAGGGCCACCTCCGCGGGCTTGCCCTCGCGAACATACTTGATGCGCACGTTGCTGCCGACCGGCGTTTCGGAGATCTTGGAAACCAGTTGGTCGCCGGTCTTGATCGCGGTTCCGTCCACGGCCACAATCACGTCGCCGGGCTTGATGCCGGCCTTCTCCGCCGGACCGTCCTTCACAACTTCCTGGACGAACACGCCTTCCTTCACGCCGTAGGTGCGCAGCAGGGCGGGCGTCTGTTCGCCCTCGGGGCGGAAGGTGATGCCGATGGAGCCGCGCGACACGCGGCCGTGCTTGATGATCTGGTTGTAAACGGTGATGGCCGTGTTGGACGGCAGGGCAAAGCCTACCCCCTCGTAACTGCCCCGGTCGGTGATGATGGCCGTGTTCACGCCGATCACTTCGCCGATCAGGTTCACCAGCGGACCGCCGCTGTTGCCGGGGTTGATGGCCGCGTCGGTCTGCAGGAAGTGCTGGAACTGCCCGGCGCCCGGCAGGTCACGGCTCTTGGCGCTGATGATGCCCGCCGTCACGGTTTCTTCCAAGCCGAAGGGGCTGCCGATGGCCAGCACCCAGTCGCCCACGCGGATGCTGTCGGAGTTGCCCAGCTTGGCCGGCGCCAGTTCCTTGCCGGCCTCGATCTTGATGACCGCCAGGTCGGTTTCGTCGTCCGAACCAATCACCTTGGCGTCGTACTGCTTGCTGTCATTCAGCAGCTTGACCTGAATGCGGTCCGCCTTTTCGACGACGTGGCGGTTGGTGAGGATATAGCCGCCGCGGTCCACCACGATGCCGGAGCCAAGGCTGCGCTGGCGAATGTCGCCCTGGGGCGCGCCGGGCCCGAAGTTGAAGAAGCGGTCGAAGAAATCTTCGAACGGATCCTGCTCCTGGTTGCGCGGCGGCTGCTGCTGCCGCCGCCGCGCGGCGGGTTGCTTGATGGTCGATTGGGTGCTGATGTTCACCACCGCGGGAGAAATCTGCTTGGCAATGGCCACAAACGGCGACTGCAGTTGCACCGGGGCGGGAATGGCCAGGGGCGTGGCGCCGGGCGCCACCGCCTGGTCCCGCGCCTTCACGCCGTTGGTGATCAGGGTGCCGATCACGATCCCCGCGGCCAGGGTGAACAGAACGACGGCCAGCGACAGCAGTTTCTGCCGGCGCAGCCGGGCTACCAAGTCATTCAGCATGGAATTCATGGAACTTGCTTCCTCCGAACACAGATAGAAAAGATACCGAGACACCGGGCAATGAAGGCCAGACACAATTATATCATTTCAGAGGATGTTGGCCAGAAGCGGGCGGTTTCATGGAAAGTCTTGGGCTGAGCTCGGCGATCAGAATGCCGACCAGGATCAACGCCGCGCCCCCCCACGCCCGCCCGCTGAACGTCTCGCCCATGACCAGCCATGAGGTCAGCAGAGCAAAAACGGGTTCCATGGTGAAGATGAGCGCGGTGTGGGTCGGGGTGGTGTATTGTTGCGCCCAGGTCTGGACCAGAAAAGCCAGGGCGGTAGCCAGCAAGGCGGTGATGACGATGGCCAGGATCAGGGTGCTGCTGGGACGCAGGAAGACCGGCCCCCAGGGCAAGCTGGCGCCCGACAGTGCCGCGGCCACCAGCACCTGGCCCGCCGCCAGGCCGGAAGCGGGGACCCGGCCGCTGTGCCGGCCGATCAGCAGGATGTGCAGCGCGAAGGCGGCGGCGCATCCCAGAGTCAACAGGTCACCGCGGTTGACGCCGGAGGCGCCCGCCGGCAGAGTGAGCAGATACAGGCCGCCCATGGCGGCCGCCACGCCGGCCACCGGCCCCCATCCCACAAAACGCCGTAAGGCCGCCGCGGCGAACAGCGGTACCAGCACCACGGAGAAGCCGGTGATGAAAGCGGATTTCGACGGCGTGGTGAAGCGCAGGCCTGCCGTTTGCAGCACGTAGCCGGCGAACAGCGCCGCTCCCACCTGCAGGCTGGCCGCCACCAGCCGGCCGCTCACCCGCAGGCCGCGGGCGGCCATGGCCAGCGCCGCGCCGGCCAGCATGAACCGCAGGGCCAGGAACAACAGCGTGGAGACGTCGGCCAGCGCCCTTTTCACGATGACGAACGTGGCCCCCCAGATCAGGGTGATGCCGAGCAGCGCCAGGTCCGCCTTCCAGCGCGCCAGCGGCCTGCGGCCTGCCGCCGCCGTCCCCAACTCAACTGGCGGGTAATCGCTCACTGGATGGCGATTGAATCACAAAGGAACCAAGAACACAAAGCAGGCAAATGTTCCCCGCACAGGTTCCTGCGCATGACAAGAGAAGGATGATCAGCGCTTCGGTGAAGGGGAGGGGCGCGAGCGCAGCCAGCGGAGCGAAGCCAGATAGGAAATCAGGTCGGCCATCTCGCGGGCCTCGAAGCGGGGCCAGGAGAAGCCGTCGCGCTCCATGCGGGCGGCCATGGCCGGGCCGTGTTCCCATACGGCTTGCACCATTGACCAACTGGCCTGCGGCACCGTGTGCCCGTCCAGGCGCGCCGGATCGGCGCTTCCATAGGCGTGGCAGGTGGTGCAGCGCTTTTGCGCGAACCCCCGCCTGCCGTTCTCCACGCTGCCCCGCTCGTCGAAATAATGCTGGGACCAGAGATAGCCCACCACCGCGCGCATCTCTTCGCTGGACAGCGCCGGCAGCGGTTCCTTGCCCGGCACATGATTCCACATGGCGGCCTGGAAGTCCGCCAGCGAGCGTGTGGGATAGGGATTGGCCGGCGCGTATTGGTGGCAGGCCGAGCATTTGGCCCGGAAGACGGCCAAGCCGGCCTGGGGCGCTCAGGGGGAGAAAGCCGGCTGCAGAGGCCCGCCCCCCGCCAGAGAATGCGTGTGCTCCACGATATCAGACAACTCACGTGCGTTGAGGCGCGCGTGGTTGGCGCTGCTTTCCGGGCCGGCGGCGTGGTTCCAGAAGCGGCCGGCCAGCGCGATCGGATCTTCGAGCACGGCGGGAGAGAAAGCCGGCGAGGCCCCGCCGGACGGGGCATGACAGCCCGCGCAGCGCCTGTCCGTCAGGCGGCGGCCACGCTCGGCGTTGCCGGCGCTCTGGAAATGCCGCGCCCCGAAAAAGTAAGCAAACAGGTCGGCGGCGTCTTGCGCGCTGGGCCGCGGTGGCGTGATGCCCTGCTGGCGCATCGCCGTCCACATCCCCGGGGCGTGGTTCCACATCCGCGCGGCCATCTGCGCCGGTTCCCAGGTTCGGCCGGTGGGAAGGCCCAAGTCGGGAGCGGCTCTCGCCCCTTCCCCCCTCACGCTGTGACAGGCAATGCAGCCTTGCGCGCGGAAAGCCTCGGCGCCCCGCCGGGCATCGCCGGGAACCTGCGCCGCCGCCGAAAGGCCCAGGAGGGAGACCACAAGCAGCCATCGCAGTTTGCCGAGGTCCAGAA
>JAPKYU010000243.1 GCA_026394175.1 Acidobacteriota bacterium
GCCGGCCCAGCCGCGGGCGTCGTGCCGGCTGAGGGCCGAGCCATCGAAGCCGACCCCATGGGCAATCCCGCGGTGCGAATCTTTCAGGCCGGCCGCTCCGTGCTCTACGCCTGCCAGGTGCTGAACGCGCACACGGACAGCTCCAAGAAGCCGCAGCTCGAATCGCAGCTCCGGCTGTTCCGCGATGGCAAGCAGGTCTACGCGGGCAAGCCCATGCCCGTGGATGCCTCCACGTTGGCGCTGGTCCAGCGGGTGGTTGCCGGCGGGGAACTGCGCCTGGCGAAATCCATGGAGCCGGGCGACTACACCCTGCAGGTCATCGTGACCGACAAGCTGGCCCAGCAGAAATCGAACACCGCGGCCCAGTGGATCGACTTCCAGGTGGCAAAGTAAGTCCGCGCCGGCACTCCGCCCACCTGATCCTCCACCCTGCACGACGCCGGCGGCATGACGCTTTTCCCAACAAGGGACTCAATCGAGGAAGGAGAAAAATTCCGGCAGCAGGGCCTGCTCCTCACCGCAAAGAATAAAGGCCCGCTCGACGGAGTGTTGAAGCTCGCGCACGTTTCCCGGCCAGGGGTTGCTGCGCAGCAACGAGCAGGTCCCGGGGGGCAGCCACTTCGGCGGAACCTTCGCCTGGCGGCACAGCGACCCGAGCACATGCCGGGCCAGGGGCACGATGTCTTCCGCGCGGTCGCGGAGCGGCGGAACATGAATGGGGAAGACGGCCAGACGATAGTAAAGGTCTTCCCGAAACTGCCGGGCGGCGATCCGCGCCTTCAGGTTCGCGTTGGTGGCCGCGATCACCCGCACGTCCACCCGAAATACATCCGGGCTGCCCAGCCGTTGCACCTCGCCGTTTTGAAGAAAGCGCAGGATCTTGGCTTGCAGGCCGGCCGGGAAGTCACCCGCTTCATCGAGCAACAGCGTGCCGCCGTGCGCGCTGTGGATGCGGCCCAGCCGTGATTGAAGCGCGCCGGTGAAGGCCCCTCGTGTGTGGCCAAACAATTCGGATTCCAGCAGCGGCTCTGGGATGGCTGCGCAATTGACGACGACGAACGGCCGCTGCGCGCGGGGACTGAGCCCATGGATGGCGCAGGCCACCAGTTCCTTGCCCGTCCCCGTTTCGCCGGTCAGCAGCACCGCTGTATCCCGCGGCGCCACCAGGCGCGCCAGCCGGTACACGCGGCCCAGCGCCTCGCTGCTTCCCACCATGCCCGGCAATGCTTCCGGCCCGGCGTCGTGATGGACCGCGGCGCCGCCTGAGACCGCTCCTGCCGGCTGACATTCGACGGCCGGTGCTGTGCTGCCGGCGGCGAAGCCGGGCGACGCCAGCAACCGTTCCGCCTCCGCCGATTCCCGGAAGGCAACTTCCACCCCCGGCCTCTTGCGCCGCACGATCTCACCGACTTCCTCCGCATCGAGGTCGGGAAGCCAGCGATCCAGCAGGAGCGCCTGGCACTCTTCCGATTCAAGCAGGTGCAGCACTTCCGCGCCACTGCGCACCTTGACGATTTCCCAGCAATGCGGATCCATCTGGCGGCTGATGCGCAACCACAAGTCGTGGTCCGTGCTCGCAATCAGCAGCCGTTTCTTTCGTCCATTCGGTTGAAAAGAGGAAGCGGCAGCCACAAATCACGCCCCTGAACAGGATTCGTCGACAACTGATGAACGCGAATGCACACAGGCCAACGCGGGTGCCGCTAATGATTCGTCAGATAGACGGCGCAGGCTTCGAGACCTCGGGGTTCCCCTGTGCCCATCCGTGTTCATCGGCAGTGAATCTCATGAACCAATTACACCGGAAGCCCTCTAACTTAGTGGTCTTTCGTTAGAATCAGGTGAAGAACGGCTTAAATCTTTCTTATGGAGGATTGGCAATACGCCCCTGCCGGGCGGGGGCACAGGCGTGGAACTCTCGCCCGCGGCAAGTTTTCGCGGATTACCCGGCGCTTGGACTGAGAGAGCTTCGTCGCCTTGCGGAGCGCCCAGACAGAACCAGGGCCTTCACCGCTAGGCAGCGACCGGCAAGGAGATGCGGAAGCAACTGCCGTGCCCGGCGTTGCTCTCGACCTGGATTTCGCCGCCGGACGACTCGACAATCAGCTTGGCGATGGCCAACCCAATCCCTGTCCCGTTGGCGTTGTGGGGGGCCGAGGAGCCGCGATAGAAGGGCTCAAAGATGTGTTCCAATTCATCGCGCGGAATGCCCGGCCCGTTATCGCTCACCGCCACACACGTTTCCTGGCCATTGCCACGGATGGAAACGTGAACGCTGCCGCCTTCGGGGCTGTACTCCAGGGCATTCTGGATTACGTTGAGCACGGCCTGTTCGAGCAGCAGGGCGTTGCCGCGCACAAAAGCGTGGCTCTGGCCTTCGATGTCCAGCTTGAGGTGGCGCGCTTCGGCCAGGGCGCGCAATTCTCCGGCAATCCGCCCAAGCAGAGAATCGAGCGGCGCCTTTTCGTCGGCATCCACGCTCTCCAGCAGTCCCAGGCGCAACAGCAAGCGCGCCAGGTCGGCGGCCCGCTCGGCCTGGCTGTGTGCCTGCTCGATGGCCATGCGATAGTCGTCGGGACTGTGTCCCGGTTGCTGGGCGTACTCCAGCCATCCGCGCACGGTCGACAGTGGCTGGCTAAGCTGATGGGCGGCCGAGCCGAGCACAGTGGCGAGGCTGCGGCGGTAGCGCTCGGCCGACTCGATGGCTTTGCGCAGCCGGCTTTCCAGGCGCTCGGCGGCCTGTCGGCGATCCGACGCCGCACCCCGCCCGGCCGTCTCCTTACAGAGCCGGGCGTGGAAGGCATCGACAATCTCCAGAACCCGGGCCATGCTGCCGCCGGGCAGGCGCCGCAGCATCATGGCCATGCCGGCGGCGGCGCCCGCGGCAATCGCCGCCCACAAGCCCATCTCCCCGCCGCCGTGCTGGGTCTTCCACAGGGCCACCCCGGCCACCAGACATAGCAACGTCGTGACGCTGACGTGGCCGGCGAACAGCCGCCCATGCAACTGTTCCAGTTCGCTCCTCATGTCTCCTCCCGATCGCCGCCCAGTTGATAGCCCACTCCTCGCACGGTGTGGAGCAGTTGGCGGGCAGACCCGGTGTCGATCTTCTTGCGCACGTAGTTGATGTACACGTCGACGATGTTGCTTTCGGTGTCAAACGAGATATCCCAGACGTGTTCCAAAATCATGGCGCGCGTCACAGGACGCCCGGCGTTGCGCATGAGGTATTCCAGCAGGGCAAACTCCTTGGGCGTTAGCGTCATCGGCTGGCCCGCGCGTCGCGCCCGATGCTCCAGGCGCGACAATTCCAGGTCTTCGACCTTCAATACCGCGTCCAGCGGCCGGCCGCCGCGCCGCAGCAGAGCGCGCACCCGCGCCGCAAGCTCCGCGAAGGCAAACGGCTTGGGTAGATAATCGTCGGCGCCAACGTCGAGTCCTCGGACGCGATCCTCCACGGCGTTGCGCTCGGTCAGCACCAGCACCGGCATGGAGCGCTTGGCATCCCGCAGGTGCTTCAGCACTGCTACGCCGTCCATCCGCGGCAAGTTCAGGTCGAGGATCATCAGGTCGTAGTCGTAGTTGGTTGCCATGAACGCCGCTTCCTCCCCGTCCTCTGCCACGTCTACGGCGTAGTGCTCCGAGGTCAGAGTCTTTGACAGGAAGGTGCTCAACGGCCGGTCATCTTCTGCAATCAGTAGTCTCATAATGGGTCACGCCGTGCGTACTGCACGCGAAGTTCCACACCCAGAGTAGTCATCGGCTGTTGGATGAGAACGCGTTAACCACAGGCCGCTTCCGGATATGGTTCATCGGTGATCTGCTCCAGCTTCAGCAGCGATCGCACCCGCGCCAGCAATTCTTCCCGATGGAGCGGCTTGTGCAGAAAATCGTCGGTACCGGACTCAATGCCCTGGATGCGGTCCTCCTGGCTTTCCAACCCAGCCACCAGGACGACCGGAATCAAGCGGGCTTCCGGTCTGCCCTTGACCGTCCGGCAGGCCGAGAAGCCGGAGCGCCTGGGCATCATCACATCGAAGACGGCCAAGTCGATCGGCTGCGCCATGACGGTCTGGACTGCCTGCTGGCCGTCCTCGGCCACCAGGACCCGGTAGCCCTGCTGCCCGAGCCATTCCCCATCAATTCGCGAATGGCTTCGTTATCATCCGCGGTTAGAACCGTGCTCTGTCCGTTTTCCGTATCAGCCTTCCGTTGTGTCGTTGTTGGACACGCCATACCCTACAATGCACACCGGTGGCCAGACAGCGATTCTATGGCGTAGGCGCGTTTTCAACGGGTTGGGCTGGGTTTGGAGCGAAAATGGTGCGAATCTCGCGTCTCAGAATCAGCACCGTGTTCCGAAACGAGACATGACGGAGGGTGGAAGCTGCAAAGGCGCCCTGCTGCTTTGAAAAATGTTGTACTGCTGGCGTCCCGCCAGCCCCCGCCAGCCGCCCGGCAAGCCGGGGCGGCACGCCGGGGCGTCTCAGGGCCGGCGAGACGCCGGCGGTATATGGGCTTTTACTGGACCAGCCCCTTGTCCGCGCTTTCCGATTCCGGGGGCCGATCATTGAGCAATCGGTATATTCTGGCGCGGGAAATGCCCAGGATGTCGGCGGCGCGCACCTTGTTGCCTTGTACTCGCTGCAGGACGCGCCGCACATACCTTCGCTGCAGGTCCTCAAGCGACAACAGCTCCTCGTCGGCCCAGGCATCGTTGCTTTGGGGACGGCGCAGGCGCTCGTCGAGGTCACTGACGTCGATCACCTCGCGCTGGGTCAGCATACAGGCGCGGCCGATCACGTTTTCCAGCTCGCGCACGTTACCGGGCCAGGAGTAGCAGGCCAGGATGGCCTGCGCCCGGGGCGTGAGCCCGCGAACCGGCCGGCCATACTGTTCCGAAAAACGGCCCAGAAGATGCTTCAGCAACAGCGGGATATCTTCCGGGCGGTCGACCAGCCGCGGCAGCTTGATCTCGATCATCGACAGCCGGTAGTAGAGATCCTCGCGGAATGCCTTGCCGGCCGCCATGGCGCGCAAATCGCGGTGCGTGGTCGCCACCACCCGCGCGTTGACCTTGCGCACCACCGGCGAGCCCACCCGCTGGATCTCTTGGTTCTGCAGCACGCGCAGCAGCTTGGCCTGGGTGGCCGGCGGCATGTCGCCGATCTCGTCCAGGAACACCGTGCCGTTATTGGCATATTCAAACAGGCCGATCTTGTCGGCGCCGGCGCCGGTGAAGGCTCCCTTCACGTGGCCGAACAACTCGCTTTCAAACAGCGTCTCGACAATGGCAGAGCAGTTGCATACCCCGAACTGGCCGGAAGCCACCGGGCTGTGGCGATGCAGCGCCCGCGCCACCAGTTCCTTACCCGTGCCGGTGGCCCCGGTGACCAGCACGGTGCGGTAATGAGGCGCCACCCGGC
>JAPKYU010000194.1 GCA_026394175.1 Acidobacteriota bacterium
CCCCTGTGGTCGCCCCTTGGTTCGGTTATGTTATGCGAAGGGCGGCCACATGGGGCCGCCCCTATTACATCAGAATTCCACCCGGAACATCAACTGGAGCTTGCGCGGGTTGCTCGAACTGGTGATCTTGCCGAAGGTGGCGGGTGTGGTGACAGCGGCCGCCGGAGAGCCCCCAATATGGTGGTTCAACAGGTTGAAGGCCTCCGCGCGGAAGCTGCCGCTCAGGCTTTCGCGAACGGGGAACTTCTTTTCCAGCGCCGCGTTTATTTCATAGAAGCCGGGCGCCCGGCCAATGAAACGGCCGGAGGTGCCCCAGGTGTTCTTGGCCGGAACCGCGAAGGCCGCGATGTTTCACCACTGAGTGATGGTCTGTCCGCCGGCCGGAATCATGGATACGCCGGGCACCAGGTCCGGCCGCTGGTTGCTGGCGTTGCCGTCCAGCATGTTGGACGCGGACCGAGAGACGACGATGTTGACCGGCATACCTGTTCTGGTCGACGTCGTTCCGCTCAGGTCCCATCCGCCGATCAGCCTGCCTGCCACACCGCGTGCAGGAAGCGGCGCCCGGTGCCGAACGGAAGCTGGTAGACCGCATTCGCCACTACACACACTCCTTTCTCTGGCTCCTCTTTAGCCGATGAACCTGAAGGTTTCCTGAAAGGAGTTCCGCTCTTTTTAGACGATGCTCAGGAGCGGCCGGTGGTTTGGTCGGTGGGACCAGGATCATGTGCAGGCGGGTCCTGGGCCCGCCCATTTGTCACCCCAACGGGTGTCCCGCTCCCGGCCGCCTGCCCTTCACTGGGACAGAGTGAAGATAACGTCGATGGTGGTTTCCACCCTGACGGGATGGCCGTTGAGGATGGTGGGCTGATAGCGCCACTGGCGCACCGCCTCCAGCGCCGCCTGCACCAGCATCGCATGCCCTTCCACCACCCGCAGCTCTTCGATGGCGCCCGCTTCGCCGATGAACGCCACCAGGCGGACCACGCCGGAGATGCGCGCCGCGCGGGCCAGGGGCGGATAGAGGGGCATGGGGCGGCTGATGAGTTTCGCCTCCTGTACGCCGGAACTCACCAGCAGCGGCTTTTGAATCCTCGGCGGTGGAGGCGTGGCCGGCTGCGGTGGCGGCGGCGCTCCCGGTCTCGGCAGGAAATTCAGAATGTCGAGGCCATGCCCCACGCCACCTCCGGGCACGGCGCCGGTGATACCCGGCGGGCCGTCCGCGGAGGGCTCGCCGGCCCCCAAGTCGGTAATGATCTCAGCCGTGCGCGGAATGCGCACCGGGGTAATCAACCGGCCGTCGGTAAACTCGCTCCGGATTCTCTGAGCGGAACGCGGGACCGTTTGGCGCGCCGGCTCGGAATCAGCGGAGCGCCCCGGGGCCGTCGGCGCGCCGATGAGGATGTGAGGCGCCGCCGGAGAGACGGCCCTGGTGAATAACAGCGGGAGCAGCACCAGCAGCGCGATCAGAAGGCACTGCAAGAGGGCGGAGACGGCCATGGGCCACGGCCGCCTGCTTCCGGTTTCGACAAACACCTGGGTGAACATGGCGTCCTCCCTTCCGGTGCCCGTCCGGAAGCCGGGCGGTGACGGCAGTCCGGCTGAGGCTCCGCAGCACTCGCCTGTCCGGACGGGCCGCTGGAAGGCAGGCGGGCGCCGGGCACCGCGCCGAACTGCCGGTCACCGCTCGGGTCCCTGTCTGTCGCCGGGCAGAGCCGCGGCCGCACGCGGGCCGGCCGCCGGCAGAGATGGCGGCCGCTCCTTGCGGCTGCAGTTCTGCTGGCACTTTGATAGACACCGCCGCCCGGCGGGAAGTTCCGCGCTATACTTCCGCTGACATGTTTCAGATACTGCAACGCAAGCCCAACAGCCGAGACGCGACGGCTGCGCAGAAAAGGGATTGGACGCAGATAAACGCAGATAAAGGCAGATTCAATCAGGTTCTGATCTGCGGCAATCTGCGTTCATCTGCGTCCCATTTCTTCTCTGCGTTCTCTGCGTCTCTGTGGTTAATCAGCGTGTTTTTGGCGGGCGCCGCGGTGACGGCCATGGCCGCCGAGCACAAGACGTTTCGCGACCCCAAGACCGGCGCTGTGATTCACCAGTTGACCGACCACCCCTCGATCAACCACCCAACCTATTTTCTGAATTCGTCATTTACGCCGGACGGCAAGGTGGTGATTTTCACCTCCTATCGGTCCGGCTCGCCGCAACTTTACGAGAAGGAATACCCGGACGGCGCGATCCGCCAGTCTCTTTCCTCGATATATGTGCTATGTTACTTA
>JAPKYU010000108.1 GCA_026394175.1 Acidobacteriota bacterium
GCGGCGGCGCGCTGGCCTTCTCGCTGCTGGGCGCCTTCCTAGCCGGAAGCTTCTATCACGACCACTGGGAACGTTACCTTCCGCAGAACGACATCCAGAGGCTGGTGGCGGGCAAGAAGGTGAAGCTGGACGAGCCGGTGCGGCTCACGGGCTGGATCAGCGACATCGAGGCGCGGCGCGGCGGCGATGAGATGTACCTGCTGCGGCTGGAGGCCATCGAGAGCGGGCAGGTGGCGTGGCCGGCCTCCGGCAAGGTGCGCCTGCAACACTATCGCTGGGAGCGGTCGGAGCCGCGCCTGGACCTGCGCTACGGGGAGCGCGTCGCGGTGCTGGCGCGGCTGCGCGCCGTGCGCGGCTTCCACAACCCCGGCAGCTTCGACCGCGAAACGCGCGCCCGGCGCGAAGGCGCCGTCTACTCCGCCAGCATCAAGGCCGCCGAGCTGGCCGAACGGCTGCCGGGCCGCGGCGGATACCGGGTCGCGGGCTGGGTGGTGGCCCTCCGGATTACGCTGCTCCAGCGGCTCGACGCCTTGTTCCCTCCCGAATCGGCCGCCAACGGGCTGCTGCGGGCCATGCTGCTGGGAGACCGCTCGGGCCTGGACCGCCGCCTGTCGGAGGATTTCCAGAAGACGGGCACCTACCACGCCCTGGTGGTGGCCGGCCTCCATACCGGCGCCGTCGCCGGCTTCCTGCTGCTGGTGCTGCGCTGGTGCCGGGTGCCGCCCATCCCGGCCACCGCGGCGGCCATTTGCGGGCTGGCGGCCTGGGTGCCGCTGACTGGCGGCAACCTGCCGGCCATGCGCGCGGCGCTGATGTTCGCCATCTACTTGCTGGCGCGGCTGGTGTACCGCGAGCGGGCGCTGCTGAACACCATTGCGGCCGCGGCGCTGCTGCTGCTGGCCGCCGAGCCGGCCGAACTCGACGACGCCGGATTCCAGCTTTCCTTTTTCTCCGTGCTGCTCATCGCCACCATCGCCCTCCCCTGGATCGAGCGGACTTCGGCGCCCTATCGGCGGGCGGTGGCCGACATGGACAACCTGGACCGCGACCTGCTCATGAAACCGCGGCAGGCGCAGTTCCGCCTCGAGCTGCGGATGCTGCGCGAGGCGCTGCGCGAGAAGCTGCCCGGCTGGTGCGTGCTGCTGGCCGCGCGGGCGGGGCTGCGCGTCTACGAGCTGGCGGTGGTCTCGCTGGTGCTGCAGGTGGGCTTCCTGTTGCCCATGGCCGTGCACTTCCACCGCGCGGCCTGGGTTTCGGTTTCCGCCAACCTGCTGATCGTGCCGCTGCTGGGGCTGGTGGTTCCGCTGGGCATCACCGCGCTGCTGGTGGCGCTGGCCTCCACGACCCTGGCCGGGCTGCTGGCGATTCCCCTGGCCGCGCTGGTGGAGCTGATGGCCGCCATCGCGCGCTGGCACGCCTCGCTGGGCGCGGCGTCATTGCGCGTGCCCGGCCCGCCGCTGTGGCTGGCGCTGCTGTTTCTGGCCTCGGTAGTATCGCTGGCAATCGGTTTGTCGGGGATTTCGGATTTCGGATTGCAAATTGCGGATCTCAAGCCTGGCCCGCTCGCAATCCGCAATCGTTCGCGGCTCCGGCTCATCGGCCCGGGCGTGGCGCTTGCTATAGCCGCCGCGCTGATCACCTGGCACCCCTTCGCTCCGCTGTGGCAGCCCGGGCGTCTGGAGGTGACCACGCTCGATGTCGGACAGGGCGACGCGCTGCTGATCGTGATTCCCCCCGGACGCGTCCTGGTCACTGATTGCGGCGGCCTGCCCGGGCCGCTGGCCATCGACACCGGCGAGCAGATCGTTTCCCCGTACCTCTGGTCGCGCCGCATCCGCCGCATCGATGTGCTGGCTGTCACCCACGCCCACCAGGACCATGTCGGCGGGCTGGAATCTATTTTGCGGAATTTTCCGGTCGGCGAAATCTGGCTGCCTCCCAGCCTGGGCTCGGAGGCCTATGCGCGGGTGTTCGAGATGGCCCAGGAGCGGCGCATCCCCGTTCGCATCCATGCCCGCGGGGAAACCACGGCGCTGGGACAAGCGCGCATCGCCTTCCTCTCCCCCGGCCCGGAGTACCATCCGGGTCGGCAGGCGCAGAACAACGATTCGCTGGTGATGAGCATTCAGTACGGCGGGCGCACCGCGCTGCTGGCCGGCGACGTCGAGAGGAAGATGGAATTGGAGATGCTGCGCGATCGGCAACCGCTCGGCGCCGACCTGCTGAAGACGCCGCACCACGGCAGCAAGACCTCAAATTCGGCGGAGTTTCTGGCGGCGGTGGCGGCGCCCTACGGCGTTATCTCGGTGGCGGTGAACAGCCCCTTTGGCCACCCGCACCAGGAGGCGCTCGAGCGCCTGGCCGAAGCCCACTGCCGCGTGTTGCGCACCGACCGGGACGGCGCGGTCACCTGGACCACCGACGGCCGCCGCATTGAACTGACGATGTTCGCCTGGGAGCACCCCCGCACCGCCACCGACCTGTGGTAGACCGTTTCACCACAAAGAACACAAAGTTCACGAAGCTTCTTTCTTTGTGGTCTTTGTGCTCTTTGTGTCTTTGTGGTGAGAAATCACCCTTCCGACTGACGCTCGGCTTCCTCGGCGGCCTGCGGTCCTTGTTCTTCCGATTCCTCGATGACGCGGCGGGCTTCTTCGGCCTGCTCGGCCCGCACCGTCAGCCGCACCTGCCCCAGGTCGCTCGAACTGATTGGGAATACGCCGATCGGCGCTTCGGGGGTGCTCATGGCCACCTGGAACCCGCTGGCTTCCAGCAACCCCTTCACCACCAGCGCCTCGGAATCGTCATTGGTGGTGAATACCACTTCGAGTTCCTCGTCCGGCTCGGGGGAGAGTGGAGAATGGCCCGCATCCGCATCCCGCGAATCAGCCTCACGCTGGTCCTCTGTCACGGCTCCTCCATCGCATCTCTCTCCATCCTAACCCCTGTTGGATCGAGACCGGCGAGATTATATACTGGACACAAGAGTGGCTTTTCCTCCGGCCCCCCCTCGGCCGACGCGAGGTGGTTCTTGACTGATGGCGCCCAAGGCGAGAATCGACCGAAACCAACCGCAGAAGAGATCCGCGCAGAAAACAAGAAAGTCAGGCGGCTGCAGTTCCTGGTGCACCTGGTGATGAGCGTGATCAGCCAGAGCCAGAACATGCCGGTGGAGGAAGCCTGCGCCATGGTGGCGGCCACCAAGCGGGCGGCCCTCGCCATGTTCCCGGATAAGGAGTTTACCTACAACCTCATCTACAAGCCGCGCCTGCAGCGCCTTCTGGCGGAGAAGTACAACATCCAATAGCAGGTGTCAGGTAAGGTACTTGCAAAATTCCATTCAAGACAACAGAGCCGCGAGCGTCAGCGAGCGGGTGCCCCGCAAGGCCAACGCAGCGCTGCACCAGCACCCACTCGCTGACGCTCGCGGCTCTGTTGCTGCGTCCATCCCGCAATTTTGCAGGGTACCTCAAATGCCAGGTGTCAAGGTCGCCGCCCGCACCTGGCACCTATTTTTGCTGGAGGACGGCGCTGACGGTGCCGAAGAACAGCTTGGCCTTGAGTTGAACCAGCAGCCGCTGCGGGTCGTCGCTGAACCAGATTTGCATGCGCCCGCTGCGCTTGAAGAGGCTCCCGCTGAAGACCTTGGGCTCGACGCGGATGGCGCGGAACACGCCCGCTCCGGTCTTGACTTCCTCTTTGGCCTGCACTTCGATCGTAACGGAAAGGGTTTTGCCTCCGTCATTGACCGGCAACTCGAACTTGCGCCCGACCTCGAGCGGCAGCGAGCGCACGTAGTAGAGCGCGGAGAGGATATCGTAGGAGCAAGGCGGCATGGGCTCTTGGGCCTGGCGTAGAACCTGTCCCTTGGAGAGGTCGGTTTCCCGGATGGAGGCGGTGCTGCGGTCGCCATGGAAGTCGATGCGCGTCTCGCGGTAGCGGCGCCCTTCGTTCTGCGTCTTGAGCACCGAAACCGAGCACATCCGGCTGGTCTTGCCGTCGCGGAAGGTTGAAAGGACCGTGTCGTCCACCTTATAGAGCAGGGAGACGAAGCCGCCGGAAGTGACGTTCAGCGTGGCCTGCCAGAGAGACGAGGCGGCATCGGCGCCCCGCGACTCGATGTGCATGCGCGCCTCGCCGGCACCGAACAACCGCCACGAGATTTGGTAGGTCAGCGTCTCGCCCGAGGCAAATGGCGCGGCGACCATCGGCGCGGAGGCGGGGGCCTGGGCCGGCGGGGCGGGCGCCTGGGACAAGGCCGATTGCGCACTTAGCAGCAATGCCACCAACAGACGCGCTTGCGCGAAGGAATTCAGCATTCAGGCCATGTAGGGGCGCTGCTTGCTGCGCCCCGCCTCGTCAACGCGCCCGAGGGGCGCAGCAAGCAGCGCCTCTACATTTCAGCGCATTTTCCAGAGCAGCACGATCAGCCCGAACAGGTATCCCAGTGACGCATTGTACTCTTGATTCTTCCAATAAAGCGCCCAGCGGAATCCGGTAGAAGCACCGGAGTAAACCGCGGCCGCGCCCCTCCGGCCCGCCGGCCAGAACCGGGGCACGGCCGCCGCATACCGGGAGAATTCGGGAAACAGCTCAGCCAGCCGGGCCTCTTCTTCCCAGACCACCGGCAAATAAACAGCCGCCAGGTAGGCGGCAAACAACAGGCCCAGCCACCAGACCCGTGCGGCAATGGCAAAGCCCAGGGCCACCAGCGCCGAGCCCAGGTACAACGGGTTGCGCGTATAGGCGTAAGGGCCGGAGGTTGCCAGGCGCTGGTTTTTTTCCAGGTGCCCGGTGGCGCAGGCGCGCAACAGGATGCCGAGCAGCGCCACCGCCGCGCCCACGGCCACCGAAACGGCCGCCGGGCGGGCGCACACCACGTACACCGCCAGCAGCCCGAACCCGGAAGGAACCCGCATGCGGGCGGCGGTTTCGGCGTAGCGTTTCCAGTTCATCAAGCAGGTCCGAAAGTCCAAGGGTCCAAGATCCAAGGTCCTCGGTTCAGCCCAGCAACTCGGTGATGGCGTTGAAGACCGACTCCACACTGACGCCGGAAATGGCTTCGCGGCCGGCCTTGCGCGAATAGGTGGTGGCGGCTTGCTGGGAGCGCACCACGCGGCAGCGGGCGCCGAATGGTCCGTTGCGCAGCGGGTCGGTGGGCCCGAAGATGGCCACCACCGGAACCTGGTAGGCCGCCGCCAGGTGCACCGGGCCGGTGTCGCCGCCGACCACCAGGGCCGCGTCGCCGAGCAGGGCCATCAACTCGCCGACCGATGGTTTCAACAGCCGGGGGCGCGCCTCGGCGGCCAGCTCTACGACGCGGCCCGCCACCCGCTCTTCGCCTGGGCCGCAGTTAATGATCACCGGCAGCGAAAGCTCCTGAGCCACGCGGAAGGCCAGGGCCGCATAGGCCTCCTGGGGCCAGCGCTTGGCGTCCCAGCCGGCCGAGGGGCTGAGCACCGCGTAGCGGCCGGGTCCCGGCGTGGTGGCCCGGATGCGCTCGATGTCCTCCTCGGCGGGACGGGCGGAAAACTCCAGCACCACTTCGGTGGCGCCCACCGCGGCGGCGATGGCCAGGTTCCGCTCCACGACATGCAGCGGCCGGCCATCGGATGGTGGCCGCACTCGCGACGTATAGAACAGCGCGCTGGCGCCTTCGCGCGACTCGCCCCGGTCGAAGCCCACCACGGCGGCCGCGCCGCTCAGCCGCGCGATGGCCGCCGATTTCACCAGCCCCTGGAAATCCAGCGCGCAGTCGTAGCGCCGCTCGCGCAGCGCGCGAAACGCGCCGAACACTGACCGCCAGGTGGTGGAGTTCGCCGGGGTTCGCCTCCAGGCGCGTGTCTCCAGTTGGTGAACGCGCGCCAGGTGCGGATTCCGCGCCAGCACCGGCGCCCACTGCCGCTCCACCACCCAGTCCAGTTCCGCGCGCGGAAAGGCATGCTTTAGCGTGGCCACGGCGGGCAGCGTGTGCACGATGTCGCCCAGGGAGCCGGTGCGAACAATCAGGATGCGGTCCATGCGAATCGGCTGTAGGCCGTAGGCTGTAGGCTGTGGGCTCCAGCCCACGGCCTACAGCCTACAGCCTACAGCCTTTTGAACAATATGCGCGATCAGGTCGCGTGTTGAGTGCTGCTTGGGATCGCCGACGATGGCCACCTGGCCGCCCAGCGCGCGCACTTGCTCGCGTTCGGGAACGGTATCGGCGGTGTAGTCGGTTCCCTTGGCGTGGACCGCGGGACGCAAATCGCGCAGCAGGCCGGTGACATCCGGCTCGTCAAAGATCACCACCCAATCAACGGGATCCAGGGCGGCGACCAGGCGGGCGCGGGCCTGCTCGTCCAGCAGCGGGCGCCCCGCGCCCTTCAGCGCGCGAACGCTGTTGTCGGAGTTGATCCCCACGATGAGAAGATCGCCGCAGGCCCGGGCGGCGCGCAGGTAGCGGATGTGGCCCACGTGCAGCAGGTCGAAGCAGCCGTTGGCCAGCACCAGGCGGCGGTCGTGGCCTCGGGCCTGCCCGGCAATCTCGGCGGCCCGCACGCGGCTGATCACTTTGTGTTCCGTGGTCATGGCGCGGCGCTTTCCACGGCCTGGCGAAGTTCCTCGCGCGTCACCGTCGCCGTGCCCCGCTTCATCACCACGATGCCGCCCGCGAAGTTCGAGAGCCTGGCGGCCTCCTCAAAGGTGGCGCCGGCCGCCAGCGCCAGCGTGAAGACGGCGATCACGGTGTCACCGGCGCCGGTCACGTCGATGACTTGGTCGGAGCCCGAGATGGGCACGTATCCGGGGCGCTTGCCCGGCTCGAACAGCGCCATGCCGTCGCGGCCGCGGGTCACCAGCAGCGCCCGCAGGCGCATTTTGCGAAGCATCCGGCGGGCGGCCTCTTCCAGCCTGCGCGTGTTGGCGCCGATGCGGATATGGAACGCTTCCTCGAGTTCCGGTTCGTTGGGGGTGGCGGCGGTCAGGCCGGAGTATTGAATCAGATCGTACCGCGAATCGAGAGTGACCGGCGCGGCGGGGCGGGCGGCGGCCCGCAGCGCCCTGGCCGTGGCCGGCGTGACGGCGCCGTAGCCGTAGTCGGCAATCAGAATGGCATCGGCGCGGGGGGCCAGGCGCAGCGCCCGCCGCTCGATCCCCGCCCGCCGCGCCCGCGACACCGGCTGGGGCGGCTCACGGTCGATGCGCAGCACCTGCTGCCGCGGGCCGTGGATGGTCCCGGCCAGAATGCGGGTTTTGGTCACGGTGGGGAATTCCGGCGCCACCGCGATGTGGCGCGTGTCCACGCCCCGGCCGCGGAAGCACTCCAGCAGCGCCCGGCCGCCCGGGTCGTCGCCCACCATGCCCACCGGAATCACCCGCGCGCCAAGGTCGGCCAGGTTGCAGGCGGCATTGGCGCCGCCGCCCGGCACCACCTGTGTCTGGCGCTGCTTCAGGATCAGCACCGGCGCCTCGCGCGAGACCCGCGAGATTTCGCCGAAGATGAACTCGTCGGCCACCAGGTCGCCGACCAGCACCACGGTGCGGGCCGAGAACAGGCCGATCAATTCCAGGCAGCGCCGCGTGATACTGACGCTGATTGCCATAAAAACCTGCTAAACAGTTTTCCCCACGGCTCACGCCGAGGGCCTTAATCTGCCGCCCGCCAACGCGGGCTCCCGGACCGCGGCAAAGAGATTATCGTACATCGGCCGCGCCACCTGGCACCTGAGGTACTTGCAAAATTACGCAAACAAAGGGCGAAGACAAAACAAGAACGCCTAAAAACGTTTGAAAAGGGGACGACTCCCGCGTAGGATTTGTTTAGCAACAACCAAGTCCCGCGAAGGAGGGCGCCCCCCAATGGAGAATAAGTTATTTCAGCTGCTGACGCAATACGGACGGATCCTGCAGAAGAACCTGTTTCCGCGCCTCGAGGACGAACTG
>JAPKYU010000338.1 GCA_026394175.1 Acidobacteriota bacterium
GCTGGAGCGGCTGGGCATCCCGGCGCGCATTCTTCCCCGCTTGGTCTCTCCCGGCACCGTGCTGGGCTGCGTGCGGCCGGAAATCGCCGCCGAGGCGGGTTTCAACCAGCCGGTGGCGGTGATCGCCAGCGCCTCGCACGATACGGCCGCCGCCGTGGCCGCCGTTCCCGGCCTGGACGAAAGCAGCGCCTACATCAGCAGCGGCACGTGGAACCTGGTGGGCATGGAGCTTGGCGACCCGGTCATCACCGAACAGGCGCTGGGGATGAACTTTACCAACGAGGGCGGCGTGGCCAACACCATCCGCTTCCTGCGGAACATTCCCGGCCTGTGGCTGCTGCAGGAAAGCCGGCGGCAGTGGCAGAGCGAAGGGCGCGATTACGGCTGGGAGCAACTGATGGCCGAGGCCGAACAGGCGCCCGCCTTTCGCAGCCTGGTGGTCCCCGAAGCGCGCGAGTTCCTCGCGCCCGGCGACATGCCCGCGGCCATCCTCGAGTTCTGCCGCAGGACCGGCCAGGCGGCGCCTGAAAGCGTGGGCCAGGTGGTGCGCTGCTGCCTGGACAGCCTGGCCTTGCGCGCCCGCTGGGCCCTTCAGGTGCTGGAAGACCTCACGGGCCGGCGCATCGGCACGGTGCGCATCGTGGGCGGCGGCTGCCAGAACCGCCTGCTCAACCAGTACACCGCCAACGCCTCGGGGCGCGCCGTGGTCGCCGGGCCCATCGAGGCCGCGGCGTTGGGCAGCGTCATGATGCAGGCTATTGCCACCGGGCACCTGGCGGACATCCGCGCCGGGCGGCAGGCCATCGCCGTCTCCTTCTCGCAGCAATTCTACGAGCCGCGCGAGACGGAACACTGGACGGCGGCCTATGCCCGCTTTGAAAAGCTGGTGCAACAGTCGGAGTTGGTTCATTAACTTCGGCTGTGGGCTGTAGGCGGTAGGCTTATAGCCCACAGCCTACAGCCTACAGCCTAGAGGGAATCATGTCCTACACACTTCCTGAAATTCCCAGGCCCGAGCCGTGCGCCCCAAATGAAGTGTTGCTGATGGCCAGCGGCGACTCGCGCCATTCCGCCAACCAGGTCTGCTGGACCGCGCAGGATGAAGCGGAAAAGAAAATCATCGCGGCCTTCGCCGCCGAAGGCATCCAGGTGAAGCGCGCCCACCCCTGCGACCCGGCCCTGGGCCACGGCTTCATCTGGAGCCAGCGCATGGGCATGGACGTGTTCGCGAAGATCGATCCCTCGGCGCGCCTGATTGTGGCCGAGGCCGTCTGGCAATACAGCCACCACGTGATGGCCGGCCTGCGCAGCCATCGCGGCCCCATCCTCACCGTGGCCAACTGGTCGGGGCAATGGCCCGGCTTGGTGGGCATGCTCAACCTGAACGGCTCGCTGTACAAGGCCGGCGTGCCTTACAGCACGATCTGGAGCGAGGAGTTCACTGACGAGTTCTTCCGCCGCGGAATCCGGCAGTGGCTGAAGGAGGGCCGGATCACTCACGACACCAGCCACGTCCGCGACCTCGACCCCGCTTCCCTGCCAGCGGAGGAAGCCGCGCTGGGCAAGGCCCTGGCCAAGGAACTGGCCGCGCGCAAGGCCATCATGGGCATCTTCGACGAGGGCTGCATGGGCATGTACAACGCCTTCATCGACGACGAGCTGCTGAACCCGCTGGGCATTTACAAGGAGCGGCTCAGCCAGTCGGCGCTTTACGCGGCCATGCGCGAGGTGTCCGGCCAGGAAGCGCAGGCGGTGCGCGACTGGCTGGACAAGCGCGGCATGACCTTCCATACCGGGCCGAATCCGGAGACCGACCTGACCGATGCCCAGATCCTCGAGCAGTGCAAGATGTATATCGCCGCCCTGCGCATCGCCGACTATTTCGGCTGCAGCCTGGTGGGCATCCAGTACCAGCAGGGGCTCAAGGACCTGACCCCGGCCTCCGACCTGGTGGAAGGACTGCTGAACAACGTGGAGCGCCCGCCGGTGCTCGACCCGGCGACCGGCCGCGAACTGTACGCCGGGCAGGCGCTGCCGCATTTCAACGAAGTGGATGAGTGCTGCGCCGTGGACGCCTTGGTGACCAACCGGGCATGGACAGCGATGGGGCTGGATCCGGCCACTACGCTGCACGACGTCCGCTGGGGCCAGCAGTATCGCGGCGACGGCATCGACGATTTTGTTTGGGTGCTCGAGATTTCCGGCAGCGTCCCGGCTTCCCACCTGATCGGCGGATACGCTGGCGCTCACAGCTACCGGCAGCCGCCCATGTACTTCCGGCTGGGCGGCGGCACGCTGGCCGGCGTCTCCAGGCCCGGCGAGATTGTCTGGAGCCGCATCTTCGTCCGCGGCCACGAGCTCGACGCCGACATCGGCCGCGGCACCGTCGTCACCCTGCCGGAGGCCGAGACCCGGCGCCGCCTGAAGGAAACCACCGAGCAGTGGCCGATCATGCACGCCGTGTTGCACGGCATTACGCGCGACAAGTTCATGGCCCGCCACAAGGCCAACCACATTAACGTCGCCTATGCGCCTTCCGCGGAAGCAGCCGCCAGGGCGCTGGCGGCCAAGGCCGCCATGTTCCACGCCATGGGCATCGGCGTCCACCTCTGCGGCAAAGTTTGATTCACCACGAAGGCACCAAGCACACCAAGGCCACGAAGCTTTGTGACCGGGGTAATCTTTGTGTCTTTGTGGTTTAAATTAAAGTACACTCCGCCCCGAATATGAAGTCACTCTTTGGCCTGCTCATCCTGTTGATGCCTTTCGCGCTGTTGGCGCAGCGCAAGGTAACCGATGACGAAGTGCGGCGCGTGCACCAGGGCGCCATCGTCATCGATACCCACTCCGATACGACTTCCCGCACCGTGGACGG